>JAEYWQ010000433.1 GCA_023428885.1 Bacillota bacterium | reverse complement strand
CCTCCAACGATTTTACCTAGGGTCGTCAAATCAGGGGTGATTTGATAATATCCTTGAGCACCAGATAAACCAAGCCGCAAGCCTGTAATAACCTCATCAAAGATTAAGAGTGAATTATGTTTTCTTGTAATATCACGAAGGAACTCTAAGAAGCCAGGGTTTGGAAGAACCACTCCCATATTAGCTGCTACTGGCTCCACAATGATAGCTGCGATCTGATCTGGATAAAGATGAAACAATGCTTCTACCGAAGATATATCATTGTATTGGGCTATTAAGGTATGATTCGTGTAGGATTGTGGAACCCCCTTGCTATCTGGAACAGCTTGAGTTAAAGCTCCAGAACCAGCTTTCACTAACATTCCATCGGAATGACCATGGTAACAGCCTTCAAATTTAATAATCATATCTTTATTGCTATAAGCTCTTGCAAGGCGGATGGCACTCATGACTGCCTCAGTCCCAGAACTAACCAATCTGGTCATTTCCATGGATGGAATTGCTTCATGGATTAAGTTTGCAAGTTCATATTCCCTCTCGGTAGGTGCACCAAAGGTTAAACCATTGCTTGCTGCCTGCTGTACCGCTTCAATGACGCTGGGTTCTGCATGTCCAAGAATACAAGGTCCCCAGGAACAGATATAATCAATATATTCATTTTGATCTACATCATAGATTTTTGACCCCTTAGCTCTTTGTATAAATACTGGTGTCTTTTTCACCGCCTGAAATGCTCTTACAGGGCTATTGACCCCTCCTGGGATGCAGGTTTTTGATTTCAGGAATAGTTCTTCTGATTTATTTATCAAAGTGTTCTCCTTTCCTCATCAAGCCATTTAGCCACATCCAAGGCATGATAGCTAATAATGATTTTGGCTCCGGCCCGTTTGATAGCAATCAAGTTCTCCATCACAATTCTTTTCTCATCGACCCAGCCGTTAAGAGCAGCAGCTTTTACCATTGAGTATTCTCCGCTCACATTGTAAGCTGCAATTGGATAGCTGCTACGATTTGCAACTTCTCGAATCACATCCAAGTAAGCAAGTGCTGGTTTTACCATAATAACGTCTGCTCCTTCTTCGATATCAGCTTCACACTCCCGTATTGCTTCTTTTAAGTTGGCTGGATCCATCTGATAGGTTTTACGGTCGCCAAAACTTGGTGCTGAATGAGCCGCTTCACGGAATGGAGCATAGTATGCAGATGCAAACTTCGCGCTATAGGACATGATCATTAGGTTTTCAAATCCATTCTCATCTAAAGCTGCACGAATGGCCGACACTCTTGCATCCATCATATCGGATGGAGCTATAATATCAGCACCTGCTTTTGCTAAACTAACCGCCATCTTAGCTAAAAGAGGCAGGGTTTCATCGTTTAGTATCTTATCTCCATGAATTAATCCGCAATGACCATGAGATGTATATTCACACAAGCAAACATCAGCAATAATAAGTAAATCAGGAGCCTTTTGCTTAATAGAACGTATAGCACGTTGAGTTATCCCATGATCATCATACCCAGAACTTCCAACTTCATCTTTATGAGCAGGGATACCAAAGATTAAGATAGAGCGAATACCACGTTCCAATATAATCGCTAATTCTTCGTCAAAACGATCGATGGAGAATTGAAAGATTCCAGGCATGGAATCAATTGGATTCTTTATATTCTCCCCCTCAATGATAAATACTGGATAAACCAGATCTGATTTATCAATTGATGTTTCTCTTACCAGGCTTCTTATTGCCTCGTTCACTCGTAATCTTCTCATTCTTTTCATAATTTAGCTCCAATCTATCTGTAAAAACACTAATAATTCATAACTTAATTCTAGCGTCATAATATAAGTATGTCGTACTACATGTGTAGAAAACGTGTTTTTTCTTTTAAACACTTTAAATATTCGATTTAATTAATCCCATTGATGATTCATAATCTCCTCAAGCAAGCCATCCACATCACTCACTTTAGCAAGGATATCTGGCGAACGGTCATATTTTCTTACTTCTGCCGCTGTAACCTGACCAATACAGGCTATTTTTACACCTTCTGATAAAACAATGTTTTTCCTATTTAGTTCATCAAAAAAGCTTGTTACACCAGATGCACTGGCAAATACAAGACAGTCTAAGTCCAAACTATCTTCAATATTTTCTGTAAGACTAGCAACAACATCATAGATTGGAAGTTCTAAGAATTCAAGATGATTTTTGGTAAAAATTTCACCAAGCTCATGGCTTCCAAGCTTTGCTCTTGGAACTAATACCTTCTCCCCATTGGTAAGAATACAAGATAATTCTAGAGCAAGGCTTGTCGAGCTGAATTTGCTAGGAAGGAAATCTGCATGGTAGCCGTAACTTAAGAGGGTTTGTTTGGTCCCTGATCCTACAACGGCAAACTTGATCAGTGCTAACGCTCGACGATCCAGTCCTTCTTTATCCATGGTTTCAAAGAACAAGTGAATGGCATTCTGGCTGGTGAAGATGACCCATTGATAAGAAGCTATGTTTCTAAGTTCAGTAGCCAAAGTTTCTATATCCTTTGTCTTTCTTAGTTGCATTCGACATAAATTTATTATGTTAACTTTACTTACTCCATGCTTTCGTAAGCCAACTGTAATTTTATCTTGAAGCTCTTTCGTGCCAACAAGACCATATTTAATTTGGGTAAATCCTGCAGGATCAGTCTTAGAATAATTAAGTGCTGCCACGGGACCGATTACAATAATAGCTGGGGAACTTAGATTCTCTTTCACAACTCTTTCCTCAATCGTTACTAATGTTGCGCGTACCGTTCTTTGATTCGCCATGGTTCCATTGGAGATGACAGCTACGGGTGTATCAGGCTGCTTTCCATAGTTCAATAATTGAGTGATAATCTTACCTAAGTTAGCTAAACCCATTAAAAAAACCAAGGTGCCATCAAGTTTGGCTAGTTCTTCATAATGGCTGGTTAACATATTCTCGGAATCTTTGGTATGACCTGTGATTACATGAAAGCTCTGACTAATCCCTCGATGTGTGACAGGTATTCCAGCCATTTCAGGAACAGAGATAGCGGAGGTTACCCCAGGAATTAAGTCAAATTCTATGTTATGCTTCATCAATTCTTCAATTTCTTCACCACCACGACCAAACACAAAGGAATCTCCGCCTTTTAATCGAAGCACTTGATTATACTCTTTTGCATAAGTTACAAGAAGCTGGTTGATTTCTTCTTGTGTTTTTGAGTGTTGTCCTGCTTCTTTACCCACATATACCTTGACACAATCATCTTTCAGATCCTCCAAGAGCTGTAAGGATGCTAGCTTGTCATAGATAACCACATCGCAGGTACTTAATAATTCTCGCCCCTTTACTGTGATGAGGTCTGGATCACCAGGACCTGCACCTACCAAGTATACGACTCCCATCTAACATTCCTCCAAAATCTGTTGTACCAGGCTCTCTACAAGTTCATTCTTCTGCTGTAATGTAGCGGTTCTCGTAAGTTTCATTGTATTATTGTTATTTGCCTTCATCATTCGAAGGGTTACATTATTTTCCTGAATTTCTGAAAAGATTCCGATTGGTTCGTGGCAGCCTGCATTTAACAACTGTAGCGCTTTTCTTTCTATCTCAAGTTCCATATATGACTTTGGATCAGATATTGTTTGAATCAACCCTTTTAGCTCTAAATCGCCTCTACCTTCAATTGCTATAATTCCCTGGCCAGCAGCTGGTATCATCTCCTCATAGGATAGATAGCGGTAGCTGAAGTCTGGATGATTTACCAGCTTTAATCTATGAAGTCCGGCTGCTGCAAGAATAATTGCATCATACTCCCCATCTGAAAGCTTTCTTAGTCTTGTATTGACATTCCCACGTAAGGAAGTACACTTAGCCTGTGGATAGAGCTCTTCGATTTGAAGTTTTCTTCTTAGGCTACTGCTTCCAATGATCGGCGAATTGAAATGATCAAGTTTTATATCTTTTTTCGTAATTAAAACATCTCTTGGGTCTTCTCTTCTTAAAACACCTGTGATTTCAAGACCATTGGCAAGTTCCAGGGGCATATCCTTGGCGCTATGAATGGCAAGATCTATGTCATTACGCAGGATCGCATCTTCAAACTCCGTGACAAAGGCACCTTTCCCGCCGAATTCAAGTAAAGGCTTGTCTAGTATCTTATCTCCCATCGTCTTAATTATGACGATCTCACAGCTAAGCTCAGGGAAATATTGATGAATTTGATCCATGACCAGCTTTGTCTGCGCAAGAGCAAGTTCGCTTCCCCTGCTACCTAACTTAATTGTTCTACTATATTTCTCCATCTTACCTCTCCCTAGCCAATGATAAATCTTTTATTTTTTTATCTTTTGGATCACAGCCGCTAAATGATCAACTGATAGTTTACTCCGACCTTCTATCGCTAAATCTATGAATTGATTGTATACTAGTTTTCTTTCCTTTTGCGTGCTGATTTCCCTACGGATATAGTCTCGATGTTCTCCAAGAAATTCAATCACATCCACATAATAATCTGGAATAGCTTCACTGATATCTTGCTTTAATCTGGAAGCCAATGCAGGGCTAGAGCCACTGGTGGAAATTGCAATTACTAGCTCTTTTTTCTTTACAATGGCTGGAAATATAAAGGAGCATTCTTTCTTAACATCCACCACATTTACTAAGATATTCTTCTCCTG
>JAEYWQ010000425.1 GCA_023428885.1 Bacillota bacterium | reverse complement strand
GGGTATGAACATATCCAAGGGGCAGAAGCAATTGTTAACTATAGCAAGAGCAATGCTATTAGATGCCAAGATGCTTATCTTAGATGAGGCTACTTCTAATGTGGATACCAGAACAGAAATCCAGATTCAAAAAGCCATGAGAAAGCTCATGGCAGGAAAGACTTGTTTTGTTATTGCCCATCGTCTTTCTACTATTCAAAATGCAGACAATATCTTAGTGGTGGATCAGGGTAATATCGTAGAACAAGGGACACATTCTTCTTTGATGGAAAAGAAGGGCTTCTATTATGACTTATACTCTTCACAATTTCAATAATTCATGATAAAAGAGGAGGGGCCAGTAGGAAAACCTACTGGCCATGTATTTTATGAAAAAATTTATGATAACAAGGGGAACCTTGCTTTGGGCTATGAAGCTATTATAATCTGAGATTGTGTACAAAATATGTGGAATTATTAAAAATTGTGTGAACTTTTCTAAAATTTTATTCCTTTTTTACGTGCAAGCTTCTTTGAAAGTTTTTGCTCCTTTGGTGCAGACACTTTCTCTTTTTTTGGTCTTTTTTCAGCGATGAAGATATAGTAACCATCTTTTTCTTGAATTGTTACACCGCCAAATACGGAAGTAAGTTTATTTTTATACCAATCCTTACGCTTTACCACCATATACATTTTCCCACCAAGCTTTAACTTCTTAAAACCTTGCTCGATGAATTGCTTTGGAACAGAGAAATCCACATGATAAGGAGGATTGGATAAGATTAAGGTGAAATCCTTGTCTTGAACCTGACTAAGGCCATCACTTTCTAAGATTGTAAGACCTTCTTCCACTTGATTTTCAAATGCATTGCGTTTAGAACAAGATACTGCAATCGGGTTGATGTCACACATGGTGACATGATCAGAGCCGATTTGCTTGGCGGCCCAGATACCAACAATGCCATAACCACAGCCTAGATCTAAGACTTTATCTTCTTTCGTCAGGGTGACATAGGTCAGCATAGCTTTGGTACCAGCATCGACTCCTTTGGGAGAAAAAACTTCTTCTTCTGTGTGTAATTTTAATTCAATATCATCAATTCTTTCAATTATCATTTGGACTCCATTCTGCTATGACTCGATTTTATATCATTTAATAAAAATAGCTTGTATGAATTATATCATCTGTAAATTATAACGTCAAAAAGTACTTTATAATCACTTTATTAAATGTATATAAACTCCATGTTTTTTATTTGAAATTCCCTATTTTGATGTTATAATGATAAAAAAACTTACGGAGGCATTGATGAGGGAGATAGTTTTTTTAAAGCCGGTTTTTAAAGAGATGATTTGGGGTGGAAATCGTTTAAAAACCGACTTTTTGTATGATATTCCTGGAGATAAAACAGGAGAATGCTGGGCAGTCAGTGCGCATAAAAACGGTGATTGTCAGATTGCAACAGGAAGTTATAGTGGAAGTACCTTAAGTCAACTATGGGAATCACATAGAGAACTCTTTGGGAATGTAAAAGGCGATGTATTTCCATTATTAGTTAAGATTATTGATGCGAAAGATGATTTGAGTATTCAGGTTCATCCAAATGATGAATATGCAAAGGTTAAGGAGGAGGGTTCTTTAGGTAAGACAGAATGCTGGTACATCCTTGACTGTGATGAAGACGCTAAGATTGTAATTGGTCATCATGCCCAGTCAAAGCAAGAGCTTACAAGCATGATTCAAGAGAATGAATGGGACAAGCTGATTCGTATCTTACCAATTAAGAAGGGAGATTTCTTTCAGATCATTCCTGGTACGGTGCATGCAATCAAAGGGGGAACCTTAATCCTTGAAACGCAGCAAAACAGTGATATTACCTATCGCCTCTATGATTATGGACGTTTGCAGGAAGGTAAGCCAAGAGAATTACACATTGCAAAGAGTATTGATGTCATTGAATGCCCACATAAGGACATTACAGCGGAACATAAACTAAGGAAGTTAGAGTCTGCGACAGTAGATCAATTGGTTAGCTGCGAGTATTACACGGTTAACCTAATCGATGTAGAAGAATCACAAAGATTTAACCAGGATAAGCCTTTTATGATTATGAGTGTTATAGAAGGAGCTGGTATGATAGATAACACAAAGATCAATAAAGGTGATCATTTTATCTTACCATATGGCTACGGGGATTTTGTATTACATGGGAAAATGCGATTAGTAAGTTCTCATATTTAGTGAAAGATTTTTAGGAGGTTAGGATGAGTGGCTTATTTAATTTAGAAAATGGCTTTTTTTCTTTTATGGGAAAAGTCTGGGACATGATTTTGTTGAGTATTATTTGGGTTATATGTTGTATTCCCATTGTGACGATTGGACCAGCTACGACTGCAATGTATTATGCCATAGTTAAGGTAATTCGTAGGGAACGTGGATATGTGACCAAAGAATTTTTTCATTCCTTTAAGGACAATTTTAAGCTCGGAATGATTTCAAGCATAATATATGCAGTCCTCGCATATATATTATATATTGACTTTACTTACAGTAAGGCTCTTCAAGATGCTGGAGATAGCAAAGGTGATATCATGTTTGCTGGCTTCGTTGCAGTAACAACTATCATTGTATTTGTATTAATCTTCTGTTATCCAATTTTATCACGATTTACAGTAAACTTTAAAGGTTTGTTTAAGACTTCATTTATTATTGCAATGAAACATTTTCCAACTACCTTCTTACTGGCAATTATTATCGTAATATTTAGCTTGGCTTGTTATTTGATTTATCCAATGATATTTATTGCACCAGCACTTTGCTGTCTAGTTTGTTCATTTTTAATAGAACGCGTATTTAAAAAATATATGCCAAAGCCTGAGGAATCTGACGAAGAAGCAGGAAGGGACCAATGGTACTTGGAATAATAGGGGGTTAAGTGTATGCAGGAAGCGTTGTATGAGCTGCTAGATTGGCCAGCGATTAAAGCTATTATCAATTCAGAGCATGATTGTCCACATAAGGTATTAGGCGCACATAAGACTAAATTTGGAAAGTTATATCAGACTTTCTTTCCCAATGCAATAGCAGTTACCCTACACATTATCGATCAAAATAAAGATTATCCGATGGAAAGGATTGATCCTGAAGGGTATTATGCTATTTTGTTAGAAGAGGACTGCAGCTTTTTGTATACCTATCGAATTACCTATGAAGATGGGAATAGCGAAGAAATAGTTGATCCATATTCCTTCCAAAGAACAATCACCGAAGACGACTGCGATCGTTTTAAGCGAGGCATACATTATCAGATTTATCAAGTGTTAGGTGCTCATGTGCTAACCGTGAATCAAGTGACTGGTACTAGATTTGCAGTCTGGGCACCAAACGCAATGCGGGTGAGCGTAGTTGGGGACTTTAACTTATGGAATGGTAGACGCAATCCAATGAGCCGTCTTGGAGACTCAGGGATTTTTGAATTATTCTTACCGAACGTTACAGCCGGCAGTCTCTATAAATTTGAGATAAAGAGCAAGGGAGGTTTGACCTTTCTTAAAGCGGATCCTTATGCAAATTATACAGAATTACGTCCCAATAACGCTTCCATTGTCAGTGATGCTTCCCATTATCAGTGGGCAGATCAGGAATGGTTAGATAGAAGGAAAAGGCTAGAATATGATAAGGAACCGATGTCAATTTATGAGCTGCATCTTGGTTCCTGGAAGAAACCAGAAGAGAAGAATGGCAGTTTTTACAATTATCGCGAATTAGCGGTGATGATTGCAGATTATGTTTTAGAACTTGGATTTACTCATATAGAGTTAATGCCCGTCATGGAACATCCATTGGATGCCTCCTGGGGCTATCAGGTTACTGGCTATTATTCAGTGACTTCTAGATACGGTACTTGTGAAGATTTTAAATATTTTATGGATTATATGCATCAGAAGAAGATAGGTGTTATCCTTGACTGGGTACCTGCACATTTCCCAAGAGATGCTTATGGTTTAAGTAATTTTGATGGAACCTGTTTATATGAACATCAGGATCCAAGACAAGGGGCCCATCCACATTGGGGAACTTTAATTTATAATTATGGACGAGCAGAGGTTTCAAACTTTTTAATTGGAAATGCTCTCTACTGGATGGATGAATATCATATTGATGGAATTCGTATGGATGCAGTTGCATCCATGCTATATTTAAATTACGGCAAGGATGATGGAGAGTGGATTCCGAATGACTATGGTGGGCACGAGAACTTGCAGGCCATAGAGATGTTAAAACATCTGAATTCAGTGGTACATAAACGAGCTGATGGCACCTTAATGATCGCTGAGGAATCAACGGCATGGCCGATGATAACGGGTGACTTAAATTCAGGTGGGCTAGGTTTTGATTATAAATGGAACATGGGTTGGATGAATGATTTTACTGGATACATGAAGCTTGATCCTTTCTTTCGTAAGTATAATCATGGTTCTCTTACCTTTAGTATGGTGTATGCTTATTCAGAACGTTTTATCTTAGTTCTTTCTCATGATGAAGTAGTGCATGGAAAGTGCTCCATGATTAATAAGATGCCTGGTTTTGATATGGACAAATTCGCCAACCTGAGAGCTGCCTATGGCTTTATGATGGCGCATCCTGGGAAGAAGCTCTTATTTATGGGTCAGGAATTTGCTCAAAGATTAGAGTGGAATGAGGACGTTTCTCTAAGCTGGGGTCTATTACAGGAACCTATGCATCAAAAGATGCTCGAGTATGTGAAAGAGTTACACAAGCTTTATAGAACGAATAAAGCTTTATATGAACTAGATGAAACATCAGAAGGATTTTCCTGGATTAGTTGTATGGATGCAGATCATAGTATCCTTAGCTTTGAGCGTAAGACTCATAACAGAGAAGATTCCCTTATTATTGTTATGAATTTCACACCAGTGGTATATGAGTCTTTTCTTTTGGCAGTTCCATATGATGGAAGTTATCAAGAGATTTTTAATAGTGATGATAATAGATTTGGAGGCTTTGGACATCTTAACCATAAAGCTTGCACTACGATACGTAAGGAAGTAGATGGGCAGGATCAGGCCATATCCATTGTATTACCACCGCTTGCGATGGTGGTGTTTAGCTATCATCAGAGTTAGTTCTATTTGGAGGACAGGATGAATATGTTATCTATGGAAGCAAAACAACTAACCGAGGAAGGTGAGAAAGTTGTTGGGGAATTAACTGAAAAGGCTGCTGAAAAGTTAAGTAAAATTGAAATATGGTGGGATGGGTTTTATCCAAAAGCATTGAATTTTGGCGTGAAGCTACTGATTGCTTTTATTATCTATTTTATTGGAAAAAAGGTAATACATCTGATTTTGAAATTAACAAGACGAGCATTTGATAAGAGTAAGGTAGAGCTAAGTGCAACTAACTTTATTTGTTCCTTAGTAAAAGCTTTGCTTTATGGCCTTCTTTTTATAGGGATATTTATTCAGCTTGGAGTTCCTCAGGCATCCTTTGTGGCTTTAATAGGTTCAATTGGTTTAACCATCGGTTTGGCTCTTCAAGGAAGCTTATCCAACTTTGCAGGAGGTGTATTAATTCTTATTTTAAAACCCTTTCGCATTGGTGACTATATTATTGCCAATGGAAAAGAAGGTACGGTTACATCCATTGATATTATCTATACAAGGATTGTAACAGGTGATAATAAAACCATTGTTTTTCCAAACGGTAGCTTAGCGAATACAGATATTACCAATGTTAATGATGAGCCAACACGCCGGCTGGAAATCACTATTCCGATTGGCTATCATGATGATATTAAGGCAGTAAAGCAAGAGTTATTTCATATTGCCCAAAATAATTTAAAGGTCTTACAAGATCAGCCAATTGATCTCTTTGTTTCGAACTATGGTAACGATGCGATCGAGATTGCATTACGAGTATGGACAAAGAAGGATGACTTTTTATCTGTTAAGGCTGATTTGCTGGAAACAATTAAGTATATGTTTGATGAGAAAGGCTTTTCCATTTGCTTCAATCAATTGGATGTGAATGTTGTTAGGTAAAATAAATAGTTTTTGGTAATATTGCATAGTTTTTAACGATTAATAGGCTTGTTTATTGTAATAATAGAAAAAAATGTTGTTTTTATTAAAAAAGACTTCACAAAAGTATGGAATAGTGATATTTTAGTTATTAAAGATGATTAAAAAGAGCAAGGGCGTTCTCTATGAAAGAGAGTGCCCTTTTTTAATTTATAGGAAAATACTTTGGACTTCCTGTAAATTAATTTCAAAAGATTTCTATGTTTTGTAATAAATATCATTAGTAAATCTTTATTGTGTTTTTAAAGATTATATGCTTTAATGGTATGAAAAGCATAAGATTTCTGAAGAACTAAATATATAACTTTGGAAGGAGATTATATCTATGGCAGAGAAGTTAACTGAGATTTTTGGGATTGATGTTTTTAACGAAGCAACAATGCAGGAACGTTTACCTAAGAAAACATACGCTGCACTTAAAATGACAATTGAAAATGGGGAGGATTTGAATCCTCAAGTTGCAGAAGTAGTAGCAAATGCCATGAAGGACTGGGCAATTGAAAGAGGTGCAACTCATTATACACATTGGTTCCAACCAATGACAGGTATCACTGCAGAAAAACATGACTCATTTATATCTCCTGCTCCAGGTGGAAAGATTTTAATGGAGTTTTCCGGTAAGGAATTAATTAAAGGTGAACCAGATGCTTCCTCCTTCCCATCCGGTGGATTAAGAGCTACTTTTGAAGCGAGAGGTTATACAGCTTGGGATTGTACTTCACCAGCCTTCTTAAAGAAAGATGCAGGTGGTGTTACACTTTGTATTCCGACTGCGTTCTGTTCTTATACAGGAGAAGCTTTGGATAAGAAGACACCTTTACTTCGTTCTATGGAAGCGATTAGTACACAGGCAACTCGTATCTGTAAATTATTTGGACATAATGACGTAACGAATGTGGCTTGTTCGGTAGGACCAGAACAGGAATATTTCTTAGTTGATAGAGAAAAGTACTTAAAGAGAGAAGATTTAGTATTTACAGGACGTACCTTATTTGGTGCTATGCCACCAAAGGGACAGGAATTAGATGATCACTACTTTGGTTCCATCAAAGAAAGAATCGCAGCTTTCATGAAAGAGATAAATGTAGAACTTTGGAAACTTGGTATCTTAGCAAAAACTCAGCATAACGAAGTTGCTCCAGCTCAGCATGAGATTGCTCCAATCTATACTACTGCAAACATCGCTACTGATCATAATCAGTTAGTAATGGATACTATGAAGAAGGTTGCACAGCGTCATGGCTTAGCATGCTTATTACATGAGAAACCATTTGCTGGAGTGAATGGGTCTGGTAAGCATGACAACTGGTCTATCGTAACGAATACAGGAAAGAATCTATTAGATCCAGGTAATACACCTCATGAAAACATTCAATTCTTATTATTCTTATCTGCAGTCTTAAAGGCAGTAGATGATCACGCAGATATATTAAGATTATCAGCATCTTGTCCAGGTAATGACCATAGATTAGGGGCAAATGAAGCTCCTCCAGCAATTATCTCTGTATTCTTAGGTGAGCAGCTAGAAGACGTATTATCACAGTTAATTGAGACAGGAGCTGCAACTAGATCCAAGCAGGGTGAAAACTTAAAGACTGGTGTTCATACATTACCTGAGTTTGCTAAAGATGCAACAGATAGAAATCGTACTTCACCATTTGCTTTCACAGGAAATAAATTTGAGTTCCGTATGGTGGGTTCTTCAATGTCTATCGCTGGAGCGAATACAATACTGAATACGATTGTTGCCGATGTTCTTAGCGATATGGCTGATGTGTTAGAAAAGGCAGATAATTTCGATGTCGCTGTTCATGATTTAATTAAGAAGACCGTGACAGAGCATCAAAGAATTGTATTCAATGGAAATGGATATTCTGATGAATGGGTTGAAGAAGCTGAAAGACGTGGTTTACCAAATCTTAAGTCCATGGTTGCGGCAATTCCATCCATCACTACGGATAAAGCAATCAAATTGTTTACAAAACATAAAGTTTATTCAGAAGTTGAGTTAAAATCTCGTACCGAAATTTTATATGAGACATATTCAAAAGCTATTAATATTGAAGCAAAGACTATGGTAGAGATGGCAAATAAACTATTTATTCCAGCTATTATTAAATATACGACAACTCTTGCAACTAATATAACAGCTGTAAAAGCTGCGGTTCCAACTGCTGATGTTAGTGTACAGACAGAGTTATTAACTAAGACTTCTACACTTTTAGCTGAGGCTAAGGCAGCATTAGTTGCGTTACAAACTGTAATCACCGAAGCAGCTAGCAAGGAAGAAGGTCATGAGCAGGCTAACTTCTTCAGAGACGTAGTGTTCCCAGCAATGGCAGAACTAAGAGCGCCTATTGATGAGTTAGAATTAATTGTTGATAAAGAAGCATGGCCAGTACCAACCTATGGTGATTTATTATTTGAAGTTTAATTAAAAAGGTCAAGGAATAGAGGCTGTGAAATTACTGAAGAGGTAATTTCACAGCCTTCTTTACACTTTATATCAGCGATGCTATAATGGATAATAATGAAACCAAGGATACAAAATGAAACTGGAGATACGAGAAGCTTTCGTCCTGTAGTTAAGAAAGGGTATATATTTAGTATGAAACGTAAGTTGCAGCTATTCGGATATGTAGTTTCAACCGCGTTGCTTTTTACCGGTTGCAAGAGTGAACATAATTCAATGCCAGAGGAACTTAGGAGTGATATACCAACAGTGGTTATCCAAGAAACATCAGAAGAGTCACCAACAACGCAAGCAGAGGTTACCCCAAAGCCAGATAAATCTATAAGCAATCTGATACCTAAGATAACAAGCTCCGGAGCAATTGAGTTTCCTTCCAGTCGTCCAGAAGATGAGACCATTAGTCCAACTCCAACTATGATTGTTGATGAGGAAAATGACGCGAAAGTGACACCAACAATTACCGCATCACAGGGGGAGCCTAGCTCAATATCATCAAGTGTGGCTAAACTATCAGAAGACAAAACGAAAGCTCAGATTGATGAAGCAGGTACAATCGTTGGTATTAAAATTACTCAAGGGAATATCAGTATTACTAAGATTATATCAGCACCAATCGAATCCATTGTTATTCCATCAAAGATTGGAGAATACCCGGTAACGACCATTGCTAGTAATGTATTTAGCAATGCGAGAGTGAATAATGTTGAACTAGAGCAAGGGATAAAAGAGATTGAATCACAAGCGTTTTACGGGAATTCTAATTTAGTTAGAGTTAGTATTCCAGCATCAGTTACCTCTATAGGTAGGAATGCCTTTGGTAACTGTACGAAATTATCTATCATTACCTTAAATGAAGATAATAAAAACTATGCCCTAGTGGATGGGATACTTTACAACAAAGCAATTACTTCATTAATCAGGTACCCAGCAGGGCGTACCAATGAAACACTCGTGCTACCAGATACCGTGGTCAAAATCGAAGATGGGGCTTTTTCCATGAGCAAGTTTTTGTGTTTTATTATCTTCCCATCCAGCTTAAAAAGTATAGGTTATGAGGCTTTTGCTGGTTGTTCCTTATTGAATATTGATATACCACAGACAATAGTAGAACTTGAAGCATATGCATTTGCAGATTGCTATCAGATTCATGACATTACCATTCCAGAAAAAATTACAGTAATTCCTGAGGCTGCTTTTAGTGGGTGTGAGAATGCTTTTCGAGTTACTTTTAAAGGAGATATCGAGCGAATCTCTTACTCAGCCTTTGCTAACTGTACTTCGCTAAACATAGTTTCATTTATGGGTTCTGTAGAAGTGATTGATCAGCTGGCATTTGCCTTTTGTAGCTCTTTGAATCGTTTCGAGGTCCCAAAAGGTACTATTGAAATTGGAGATATGGCTTTTTATTCCTGTTCTAAGCTGTATAGTATTCTGATTCCAGAATCAGTATCCTTTTATGGATATAAGATTTTTGATCAAGCAAAGCAGGTAGTCATAGAAGCACCAAAGGGGTCGATGGCAATTACATTTGCAGAGGTGAATCAATTAAAATACAGGGAGATTGGTGTGCTACCATAAAGCTGTGTAGACACTTTATTCTTAAAAAATGCTTGCAAATTGTAAAATATACGTTACAATATGAAATAGTGTGAAAATAAATAGTGATTTTCACACTTCTTATTTGAGCGCTAGCAAAGTGATCAGATGACAGGGGGACAGTAAAACTGTCCGCTTGTCATCATGCAAGCTTGCTTGCATATCTGCGAACGCGCACGCGAACCGAAAAAACTCGCGTAGCATGTTTTTTTCGGTTTGAACGCTAGCTAATATGCGCATGCTCAGGTGTAAGTGTGGAAATATACGTGAATAATGTAATGTTAAGTGAATGGAAAGGCTAGGTATTAAGATGATACAAGCAAGTAATGTGACCTTAAGATTAGGCAAAAAAGCCTTATTCGAGGATGTAAATATTAAGTTTACAGAAGGTAACTGTTATGGACTAATAGGAGCGAATGGAGCTGGAAAATCCACCTTCTTAAAAATACTTTCTGGACAGATTGAGCAAACTAAGGGAGATATTATCATAACTCCTGGTCAGCGTTTATCTTTCTTACAACAGGATCACTTTAAGTACGATGCTTTTGATGTATTGAATACAGTCATCATGGGAAATCAACGTCTTTACGATATCATGAAGGAAAAAGACTTAATTTATGCCAAAGAAGATTTCACTGAAGAAGATGGTATTCGTGCAAGCGAGCTAGAAGCTGAATTCGCCACATTGAATGGTTGGGAAGCAGAATCAGATGCTGCTACTTTATTGAATGGTCTTGGTATCGAAACTGACCTTCATTACAAATTAATGAGTGAATTAAACGGTGGAGAAAAGGTTAAGGTTTTATTAGCACAGGCTTTATTTGGTAATCCTGATATTTTATTACTCGATGAGCCTACCAACCACTTAGATTTAGAAGCGATTCGCTGGTTAGAAGAGTTCTTGATTAGTTTTGAGAATACTGTAATTGTTGTATCTCATGACCGTTACTTCTTAAATAAAGTATGTACCCATATTGCAGATATTGATTATGCAAAAATTCAACTCTATGCTGGTAACTATGACTTCTGGTATGAATCCAGTCAGTTAATGGTAAAACAGATGAAGGAAGCAAATAAGAAGAAGGAAGAAAAGATTAAAGAGCTACAAGACTTTATTCAACGCTTCTCTGCTAATGCCTCCAAATCTAAGCAGGCAACTTCTAGAAAACGTGCCCTGGAAAAAATTGAATTGGATGAGATTCGTCCATCCAGCAGAAAGTATCCATACATTGATTTCCGTCCAAACCGTGAAATTGGTAATGAAGTTTTAACAGTTAAGAACATGTCTAAAACAATCGATGGAGTTAAAGTTCTCGATAACCTATCCTTTATTATCAATCGTGAAGATAAGGTTGCTTTTGTTGGAAGTAATACCGTGGCAGCTACCACTTTATTTAAGATTTTGGCTGGTGAGATGGAAGCAGATTCTGGTGAATTTAAGTGGGGTATTACAACGACTCAGGCATACTTCCCAAAGGACAACACCAAGGAGTTTTCTGGGGATGAGATTATTGTAGACTGGTTAATGCCATATTCTCCAGAAAAGGATGTTACTTACGTTCGTGGTTTCCTTGGAAGAATGTTATTTGCAGGAGAAGACGGTGTTAAGAAGGTTAATGTTTTATCTGGTGGTGAACGTGTACGTGTTATGCTTTCTAAGATGATGATTATGGGAGCTAACGTATTAATCATGGATGAGCCAACCAACCATTTAGATATGGAATCTATTACTGCTTTGAATAATGGTATGATTAAATTTTCTGGTGTTGCTCTATTTACTTCACAGGATCACCAGTTTATTCAAACTATTGCAAACCGTATTATGGAAATTACTCCAAATGGCTTAATTGATAAGATTTCAACTTATGATGAATATCTTGACAGCGATGCTATGGCTCGTAAGAGACAGGCAGTAGTTGAGGTAGAAAAGGAAGTTGAAACCGGCGAAGAAGAATAAGGATTCAAGATTATCATATAAGACCGAGCGAACTGATGCAAGGATGCGTCAGTTCGCTCGTTTTTGTTCCCTTGACTTATGGATTTATTCAAGATAGAATTAGTGTAAAATAATCTCACATTTCCTATGTGGGTTGTAACGAAAGCAAGCTTACGATAATCAGGGCTATATCGTAGGATGGCGGATGGGAGATAATGTATGGAGTTAGGGCTTAGTTATCAGGATGGGAACATCGTTTTTCGCGTTGCGATTCCTAACGGTAGAGATTGTGCTCTTAGGCTATATGATTCCTCGAAGAATACAATGCTTAAGGAGTATCAATTATCGAAAGAACATCGGATGGGCGATGTTTATTCTATTACCATACCGTATACTAAACTGCTTGGAGATAGTTATCGCTATCTTTCATGGGACAGAGAATTTATTGATCCTTATGCTAGGAAGCTTCTTGGTCGTGAGAACTTCGGAGAAAGGGTGGACCCTGCCAATCTCTACGGAAGCTGGGATCTTCAAGAATTTGACTGGGGTAAAGATGAAGCCTTACAGTTAGAATATAATGACTTAATACTATATAAGCTGCATGTAAGAGGATATACCATGCACCATACTTCTGCTGTGAAGCATAGAGGAAGTTATCTAGGTGTTATTGAAAAGATACCTTATCTGAAAGATCTAGGTATAAACGCAGTATTACTCATGCCCTGTGTAGAGTTTAATGAGATATTAAACCAAGGGAATTTTGTATATGGCAGACCAAAACATAGGATGGATCTTAACACATCCATAGATGAGCCAATCAAGCTTAATGTTTGGGGATATACAGGGGATGCGTATTATTTTGCTCCGAAAGCATCTTATGCAAGCCAGCCTCACAACTGCATTCAAGAGATGAAAGAGATGGTAAAGCAACTGCATTTACATGGCATAGAGCTACTTCTAGATATGCATTTTTCTGAGGAACTTACTCCGCTTACGGTACTGGAATGTTTACGCTTCTGGAAGATGGAGTATCATATCGACGGCTTTTATATCAAGCAAAATCCAAACCTGGAACAGTTGATTGCCACAGACCCTTATCTGGCTCATACCAAATTATTATCAGAGTCCTGGGATACAAAAAGAGTGTATCATCATGATATAGTGCCACAGTATCGCAATCTTGCGGAATATAATGATGGGTTTCTTACAGATGTTCGTAGATTTATCAAGTCAGATGAAGAGCAAGTGCAAAAGTTAGTCTATCGATATAAGAAAAACCCTTCTCAATGTGCAGTCATTAATTATCTTGCAGATCAGAATGGCTTTACCTTAGCTGATTTATATTCTTACGATGTAAAACACAATGAAGATAATGCAGAAAACAACCATGATGGAACTGATTATAATTATAGCTGGAATTGCGGTGTAGAAGGTAAGACTTCAAAGAAGGCGATCAATGAATTACGATATAAGATGATTAGGAATGCATTAGCTGTCTTGTTTTTAAGCCAAGGAACTCCAATGATTCAAGCAGGAGATGAGTTTGGTAATTCCCAGCAGGGCAATAACAATGCCTATTGTCAGGACAATGAGATTGGCTGGGTAGATTGGAAGCAAAATAAGTCAAATAGCGCTTTATTTGAATTTTGCAAGAAGATAATTCATCTTCGAAAATCACATCCTGTTTTTCACAACAGCATAGAGTTGAAAGGTATGGATTATATTGCCTGTGGTTATCCGGATTTATCCTTTCATGGAAAGAAAGCCTGGTATCCAGACTACACAAATTATAGTCGTTTGATTGCCTTTATGTTAAATGGTGAGTATGCAGTGATCAATTCAAAACGAAAGGATTTCACTTGCTTTGTCATCTGTAATATGCATTGGGAAGCTCAAGAGTTTGATTTACCTGATGTGGGTAAGGTAACAGAGTGGTTACTGGTCTTTACGACGGAGGAAGGGTTTTATGAAGAAGATAAGGTGTATAAAAAGAGCATGATGGTAAAGCCAAGAACCATTGCTTTGTTGATAGAGAGGAAGAAAAATTGAGTACATTCACATTGAAAATGATCGCATGCATAAGCATGCTAATAGATCACCTTACGGCTTTTTTTGTACCAAAGGATTCAGGCTTTTTGTTTCAGATGACCATTGGTGGACAGGATATCGATATTTTATGGGTTCTTGGTAGGACCATCGGACGTATCGCTTTTCCAATCTTTGCTTTTCTGATTGTGGAAGGATTTTTCCATACGAAAAGTCTTAAGAAATATATTATGAGATTGTCCATATTTGCAGTGATAGCAGAACTGCCATACTATTGGGCTTTTTGGTATCCAGTAGATATAACCCATGCTTTAGTCCGACGTAATATTATGCTGACCTTGCTATTGGGCTTGCTCACAGTAGCTTTGTTAGATAAGATCCAAAGAACATATAGTGAAATCAATCCATACCTTATGAATATCTTCATGGTTATGGTTATCGTTGGGGGAGGGTTCGCCTTAATCTTTCTTCGGGGGAGCTATCAGGAGTTCGGTTATGGCGTGTTGTTGATGGTAGGTTTCTACCTTGGACATCGAAGTAAGAAGATAAGTACGATTATCTTTGTCTTAATTGTTGGTTTCTTGCGACCAAATATTGAATTTATGGCAATTTTAGCAGCACCTATTTTGTATTTATATAATGGACAAAAAGGACGAAACGTTAAGTATTTGTTCTACATCTTTTATCCAGCCCACTTATTAATCTTATGTTTGATTCGTAGTTTCATTGAATAAATCATATTACAGTTTCTAGAAAGGTTGTTCCTATGATTGCCTTAAAAGTAGTTGAAGTTAAGCCGTTTATGGCAAAGTTGTTAATACAGAATATGTTTGATGAATTCCTGTTATCTGAGTTCACGATGAATACCTTTTCGCGTTTTCAAATCAATGGGAAGTTAAATAAGGAGTACTATAATAGTGCTGAATTAGAAGAGATTGGAGAGAGAAGCTATAGCAAATGGAAGGATGTGAAAGCCTTTGCTTATTCCATTGTAAAGGGGAATAAAACACCTCTATCCTTTCATATTACTTTAATGCTAACCAATAAGCAGATTATTCAGGTGCTTCAGAACGCAGGAGTAGCTATGAAAGCTGAAGAGATTAGTGGCTTGTATTTTCACATTAAGTATGAAAATTCAACTCTTCATATTATCACAGGTTTAGGTTTAAAAACCTTTATACTGGATAAAACTCTAGAAAATGCTTGGGATGAACAAGTCAAAGAGTTTATTAAAAAGCATGAGATCCCCTATGAGGTCTAATTTGTACGATATGCAAGGAGCCATCTATCCTGATCATTCAGGAGAGAGTTAGAATTTTTATTATGATTTCATCTGTTAGCACTCAAGTTTATTGAGTGCTAATTTTTACTTGACTTTTTAAAAACACAGTATTATGATAGTATACATCAAAATAAAGGTGACAGTTTAGTCACTGTGGAAAGAAGGAGTGTTTTTCATGAGTATGGAAAAAGGTAATTTATCAATTAATTCCGAGAATATCTTCCCAATCATTAAGAAATGGCTTTACTCAGACCATGATATTTTCTTCCGTGAGTTAATCTCCAACAGTTGTGATGCGATTACAAAACTTAAGAAATTAGAAATGATAGGTGAATACTCCATTCCAGAAGGCGATGAATTAAAGGTAGAAGTGATCGTAAACCCTGAAGAAAAGACACTGACCTTTATCGATAATGGTATTGGTATGACCGAGAGCGAAGTAAAAGAATACATTAATCAGATTGCTTTCTCGGGAGCACAAGATTTCTTAGCAAAATATAAAGATAAGACAAATGAGGATCAGATTATTGGTCACTTCGGTTTAGGTTTCTATTCTGCCTTCATGGTTGCCCATAAGGTAACTATTGAAAGCTTATCATGGCAAAAGGATGCGAAAGCGGTCATCTGGGAGTCGGAAGAAGGAACTAGCTTCGAGATGGGTGAAGGAGATAAACTTGATCGAGGTACTAAGATAACCCTATATTTGAATGAAGATAGCTATGAGTTCTCCAATGAATATCGTGCAAGAGAAATCATTGAAAAATATTGTTCCTTTATGCCTGTTCCAATCTTCTTTGAGAATGCCAATGCAGCATTAAAAGAAGAGAAGAAAGAAGTTGTGGACGGCGAAGAAGAAACAAAAGAAGGCCCAAAGCCAATTAATAACCCAACTCCTCTTTGGACCAAACATCCAAATGATTGTACAGAGGATGATTACAAGGAATTTTATCGTAACGTATTCCATGATTACAAAGAGCCATTATTCTGGATTCATTTGAACATGGATTATCCATTCAACCTAAAAGGTATCTTATACTTCCCTAAGATTAATACAGAGTATGATAGTATTGAAGGAAAGATTAAGCTATACAGTAATCAGGTATTTATTGCAGATAACATTAAGGAAGTAATTCCTGAATTCTTATTATTGCTTAAGGGTGTGATTGACTGTCCAGACCTACCTCTAAATGTTTCTCGTAGTGCATTACAAAACGATGGTTTTGTGAAAAAGATTTCTGACTATATCACCAAAAAGGTTGCAGATAAGCTCTCTGGTTTATACAAGGTAGAGAGAGAAAGCTATGAGAAGTTCTGGGATGATATCAGTCCATTTATTAAGTTTGGTTGTTTAAAGGATGATAAATTCCGTGATAAGATGAAGGATTTCATTATCTTTAAGAACTTAGATAACAAATACCTAACCTTAAACGAGTATGTTGCTAATACAAAGACTGAGGATGTTCAAGCAGCAGAGGTGGTAGAAGAAGCTACTGAGGATAAAAAAGAGGAGAAAGAAGTAAAGAAAACTCCTGTTTATTATGTGACTGATGCAGTTCAACAATCTCAGTATATTAATATGTTTAAGCAAGAAGGTATGGACGCAATCTTATTGACACATAACATTGATTCTCCGTTCATCACTCAATTAGAGCAAGCAAATGATAAAGTTCGTTTTGTTCGTATTGATGCAGATGTGAATGATAACTTTGTTCATGAAGCTGATGAAAAGGAGCTTGAAACAAAGAAAGAAAGCTTAACAAAGTTGTTCCAGAAGGTTTTACACAATGACAAGTTAGATGTTAAGGTATTGAAGTTAAAGAATGAGAAAGTATCTTCCTTGATTACCTTATCTGAGGAAAGCCGTAGAATGCAAGACATGATGAAGATGTACAATATGTATGGTATGGACCCATCTGCATTTGGCAACTCTGAAACTCTAGTCTTGAATGCAAATCATCCTTTGGTAGATTATGTACTAAGTCATGAAGAAGATGCAAATACAAGCATGCTTTGTGAGCAGTTGTATGATCTAGCGATGATTAGCCATAAGCCTCTATCTCCAGAAGCTATGACAAAGTTCGTGGAACGCAGCAATGAAATCATGTTGTTATTAACAAAATAAAAATAGGCAAACTGAGTGAAGATCTTCACTCAGTTTTTTATTGCTAAAAATACAAATTTTGCTGTAAGTAAAACATATACATTTATTCCATAATAAGGTATAATTATTAGATACAAATGATTGCCTAAGGGAAAGGCAGAAGCAGTTGGAAGGTAAGCAAAAGTAAAATATGATGCAAGGGGGTTGCTTTATGAGCAATGTCATGAAAGCGAATCAATTAATTCAGCAAATTAATTCTGTATTGGTCGGAAAAGAAGAAAAAGTAACATTTGCAGTTACAACGCTGTTAGCAGGGGGGCATCTGTTATTGGAAGATGTACCAGGGGTAGGTAAGACTACGCTTGCGAATGCAATAGCAAAATCAATTAACTGCAGCTTCGGAAGAATTCAATTTACACCTGATACACTTCCGAGCGATATTACTGGCTTATCCATTTATAATATGAAAGAGGGAGCCTTTGAATATCAAAAAGGTGCTGTAATGAATAATATTGTTTTAGCAGATGAGATTAATCGTACTGCACCAAAGACACAAGCAAGCTTATTAGAGGCAATGGAAGAGAAGCAAATAACCGTAGATATGGTTATATATCCGTTGGAAAGTCCATTCATGGTAATTGCAACGCAAAACCCGATTGATTTTATGGGAACATATAATTTACCAGAGGCTCAACTGGATCGTTTCCTTATGAAAATTTCATTGGGTTACCCATCAGCAGCCAATGAAAAAGTTATGGCACAGAAGTTTCTGAGGTCAGAGCGGGTGGATAAGCTTCAAGCAATTATGGAAAAAGAAGATATCATCACCATGCAAGAAGAGGTTTCAAAGATTAAGGTGCATGATGATGTAATTAACTTTATTGTTGATGTCGTGGAAGCGACTCGTAAAGACGAACATCTGACTCTTGGTGCTAGTCCACGTGCTACGCTTGCATTAATTCGTGCGGCTCAAGCTACAGCATATCTAAAAGAACGTGCTTATGTGATACCAGATGATGTACTTAGTGTAATCTATCCTGTCTTATGTCATCGCTTTGTTGAGTCTATGGAAGCAAAGATGAATAAGATTACACCAGAACATATTTTAAAGAGTATCCTGATGAAAGTTACGATACCGATCTTGCGCGATTTTTCTTAGAGAAAAGAGGTTGCTATGAAAGAGAAGTTGTTCCTACATAGAAATCGATTAATTATGTTACTGTTTATTATACTTACAGGCGTGTTTGGCAGCTATTATGGTGGTTATGTTAGTTATGGGTTATTTTACTTTAGTCTTTTAATCCCTGTAATATCCTTAATTTACCTTGCCTATGTATACTTTCGATTTCGTGTTTATCAGTTGATTGATCATAAGACCGTGGTGAAAGGAGAACATGTTCCCTATCAGTTTATATTATCTAATGAAGATTTCCTTGCCTTCACCAATGTTAGAGTAACCTTTAAAGAAGATTATTCTAAGGTGGAGAATGTTACTTCTGATACCAGCCATTGTTTACTTCCTGGTGACCGATTCGAACAAGAAACAACCCTTTCTTGCTTTTATCGTGGTGAGTATCTTGTGGGAGCTGAATATGTTTATGTTACTGATTACTTGAACTTGTTTGAGATGAAGTATCTTGCTCCTTCCCCAATCACGGTAAAGGTTTTACCAAGGGTTATACGATTGAAGAATCTAAAGATTGTGACTGAGTCGGAAGGAAAAACACAGAAGTATAATCCTGTGGTAGATCAAAGAGTTCCAGATGTGGAAGTAAGAAACTTTGTCCCTGGAGATTCTCGAAAGATGATTCATTGGAAGACGGCTGCAAGGCAAAACAAGCTGATGGTGCGAAAGTATACAGAGGAACCTAAAACAGAAATCGTTATAACTATGGATTTTCGTAAGAAGGAGATTGGAGAACGAGAGCGTTTTATCCTAGAAGATAAGATGATTGAAACTTTCCTATCTATTAGTGAGTTCTATTATCGTAACAATACACCAATCAAGGTAATCTATGATAATAAAAACATAAGCTACATGAATGTTATTAAGAAGAATGACTTTGACCGTTTGTTTGAATTATGTACTGAAATTTATTTTAGGGCGAAAAGTTCAACTGAGCAGTTAATGGAATATTCCAATCGAATACTTCAGAATCGAATGTACCAGGTTGTGCTTACTCACTGTTTAGATGAAGATTTAGTTCGAGCTTGTTATAACAATGTACGCTTGGGAAATGATCTTGTGGTCATCTATATTGGTGATGAGCCTACATCTCACATTCAGGATAAACTGGATAATAAGATAACATTTATACACATTCCATCTGAGGAAGATATAACTTCCATCTTAGAAGGTTAGCAGGAGGCGCATATGGATATCAAGGAATTATTGAAACAACACGCCTACACTTGCTGCTTAAACTGGCTATTGATGGTAGGCATACTAAAAATAATGAATCATTACTATGAATTGGAGACCCGAGATGCTTTGATTTTAGTACTTCCTTTGGTATGGGTTATTCTGATCCGAAGCTTTGATCAAAACAAAAAGAATATTATACCTTATATCGTATTTGTTCTGACAGCAATTATCCTATATGCTGTGATTCAATTTACGAATTATCCAATCGTTTATGAGGCTAAGAAATACCTTAATTGGTTATCTAGCACATTGAGATATGGGGCAGCTAGCAAATCCTTTCTCTACTCCCTCATAACGATAAGTATCTTCTTGTCTGTGATATCAATACCGTGTTACCTTATCTTAAATCGTTATAGGTTGCGGCTTTTGGTAGCAGTAGCTTTATTTGTTATTCTAATCGCAATTACAGTCAGCGGATATGAAATCTCAAAGCTTAGTGTTTGCTGCTTCTTAACCTATATATTAATGAGCATCATGGAAGGTAGACTTAATATCTTCTACACTTCATTTCAGAACAAAGGTGTTAAGGTTATGACCTTTCTTATGCCTTTTGCTCTATTAATGACCATAACATTATTGATCTTACCAGCTAAAAAGGAACCAATTCAGTGGGAGTTTTTTAAGAGCTGCTGGAAGAATATCAAGAATATGGTAGAGGGCTGGGGAGAGGACATTGATTTATGGCTACATCCAGAAAAAGCTGAGTTTTCTCTTAATTTTGCTGGGTATACCGAAGATGGATCTGTTGGAGGTAGTCTTGAGGTGGAAGATAGCCTTGCTTTGATTGTAGAGCTGACCTCGACTCAGACTGCAAATATTTATTTATTAGGTAATATCAAGAATGAATTCAATGGTAGAGAATGGACCTATGTGAAGGAGGATGAGGAATACTTAAGCCAGGCCAAAGAGTATGAATATGATCTATATGAGTTTGCCTATGCACTTCAAAGGGAAGGGATCACGGATAAGAATAGTAAAAATTACTATAAAGCGCGCAGTTTTAACATTGAGTATCAAGATATTACAACGAAAGCTTTGTTTTATCCTCTAAAGACCACCTTAATACAACCATATAAGGTATCAGATGGTTATCAAGATACTACAGCTAATTTCCGTTTTGATGATGCTCAGGGAAATGAAACCAAGTATCGTTCTTCTTACATTCAACTAAACCTTGGAAGCCAATATTTAAATCAATTGATAAAAAATCAAACTCAATTTGACTATCGGCAAGATAATGATTTCGATCGTGTGGAGTTTCGAAAGTATCTTAAGAGTATATCAATCTTAAGTAATTCTGACGTTCCAGAAAATCTTGAGGAGCTCTTATATCAGAGATCAAACTATATCAAAGAACATTATATGAACGTCTATGCAGAGCTACCAAAACGTGTTTCGGATTTGGCAGTGGAGATTACAAAGGACTATGAAAGTGACTATGAAAAGTTATTGGCTCTTGAGGATTTTCTTTCCACCTATTCATATACAACCAAGCCAAGTCAACCACCGGAGGGTGAGGATCTCATTGATTATTTGCTATTTACATCTAAGGAGGGTTACTGTACATATTATGCAACGAGCTTTGCTATTATGGCTAGGTGCATCGGGGTACCAACACGGTATGTGCAGGGATTTTGCGTGGATACCACGAATCAGCAAGATCGATATCGCTTGAATGCAACACATCGCAATGCACATGCATGGGTGGAGGCTTATATCGAAGGAATCGGCTGGCTTCCATTCGAGCCTACACCGACTTATGTGAGTAAGAGATATAATCCTTGGACGGCGCAAAGTGATACAGTAGGTAAGGCGCCAGTGCCACCTTCATCTATCGTTATTGGAGGAGAAGAGGATGAGGAAGCAAGACATGCACGAGAGATTCAAAATCAAGAAAGAAAACTGGCTTATCAAAGTGTAATTATTGTATTAGTAGCAATCATCATAATACTCTGTCTTGCGATTCCACTTTATCTGTTGCTAAAGCAGGTTTATCGAAATAAACAATACAAAGAAGCTTCCACGAATCAAAAAGTATATTTAGATATTTGCGTATTGCTTTCTGTTTTTAGTTACAGTGATCGAAAGATAAAGCAGGGTGAGACTTTTTGTGAATACATGGCTTATATGAGATCAAGGCTTTCTAATCAAGAAAAGAATTTAGCTTATCTTGAGCAAATCTTCTTACGCCTACGATATAATGATGAGGATCTGAGTCAAGAAGAACAGCAAAAAGTTGAATTGATTCGAACAGAGATATTTAGAGAGGTTCGTGATTCACTAGAGAGGGTTAAGTACCTCAAAATGAGAGTGTTTTTGCTACAAAGTGGTCGGGTGAAAGGACTCTAGATCAGTATAAAAAAGGATATTGCTATGAGCGAAAAGCTATAGCAATATCCTTTTAAAATTTCATTTTACTATTCTTAATTCAGTGTTATGGTAGTATAAGTATTCTTTGATACTGTATCATATTCAAAGATTACATTACCATCCACCGAGACATAGAAAGTGGTCATTAAGACATCATGACCTTCAAGCTGTGCATAGGCACCAACCTCATAACAGATACGATCCTGAATCAAGATAACATTATCGCTAAGGTTAAGTGTGTATTCGGAAATATTGGCAGGGAGCTTAGTATCTGCCGTGGATAGAGCAAGGATCAGGTCATAGGCTTGCTCTTTTGTTATTTTTAAGTTGTTGGAGCTTTCAGAAGTGGCAAAATAATATGTTCCGCTAATTCCTAATCCACTCTTAGTAAATACTTGATTATCAAATAATGTGATAGAATCCTCCGCCATCATAAACATAAGCTCTTTACCATCTTCACTTGTAAAGATTGCATTATCGTTGTCAATGTGTCCTATCCCCGCTAAGTTATAGGTAGTTAAGTTATCTATAGATTGAACAAAAAATTCAAAGGAGGAGTTATCATTCTGTACTAACTCAAGTGTACTAACAATACGTTCATATTTATCTCGCATATAAAAGGTACCATTCCAATCAAGGGCTATGGTTTCCTCTTGCTGGTTCATAGGAAAGTTATTGAATGCTATGGTTTTTCCTTCCTTGGATAAACAAGAAATCTTTCCACTATACTTATTTACGATTAAAACAGGTTCAAGAGGGATGGAATCCTCAGAAGCAAGAAAGGCGATAAAGGATGTACCATCAATGTCAATTGATTGTGATAATAGATCAAGGCTGTACTTGGTAGTGTCCAAGCGCTCTTCTAGTATAGCCTGTGCATCGGCAACTGTAAGCTCTTCGCCGATGGTGATAGAGGCAGAGGGCTTAGAAGTTGGTGTTGGTTTTATGGTTGGTGTTGCTGTAACTGTTTGACTGGTCTCCGTTGTGCTTTGATCAATGTTAACAGTATCCTTTGCATTCTTTTCTTTGGCACATCCGCTAAGTAAAAGAATCAATAGGCATAGCAATAGTATGGTTAGTCTTCTACTTATGTTTGAAATTTGAATTGAAGTATATTGGCTATTCTTGCTACTGTACATTAAATTGACCCCCCAAAAAAGCAACTTATTATGTAACGGTGAAGGAACTGTATGGTTACTGTTACTGCATTATATAAATAATACCATAAAGTTTAGTAAATTGTTAGCTTAATTCATGAAAGTTTTTTTAATTTTTTCTTTCTTTTTGTAATTATATTGTTAAATAGCCTCTAAGTTATGGTATAATGGTTTAGTATAATTAAAAGTTACAGCTAGAAGTGTGTTCATCATGCATCAAAGAGCTGTTATTTGTATCTTATGTGCATGATTTTCTTAAGTGAAGTCATGAGGATGAACTGATATTAGAATGGAGTTAAATATGACATACAACTACTCAGAAACAGTTGAGTTTTTATTAGATTGGTATGATTTAAATGCCAGAATTTTGGAGTGGAGATCAAATCCCAAACCGTATTATGTATGGGTATCAGAGATTATGCTACAACAGACAAGGGTGGAAGCGGTAAAGGCCTACTTTGATCGTTTTATTCACGCTTTACCTGATATCAAAGCCTTAGCTACCGTAGATGATGATTATTTGATGAAACTATGGGAAGGGTTAGGATATTACAATCGAGCCCGTAGTTTAAAAAAAGCTGCCATTATTGTAATGGAGGAATACAATGGAGAATTACCAGGAGATTACGATAAATTACTAACC
>JAEYWQ010000369.1 GCA_023428885.1 Bacillota bacterium | reverse complement strand
GGTCTTAAAAAGCTTCCTACGATATCATACTTAAAAGGTGCATTCTTACTCATATACTATATCTCCTCTTCTTATTATTTTTATGAACAATTTCCAACTTGTGATTTACAACTGTTTTCTATGCTTTTCAGCTGCTTTCACCAGCAACAATTTTCTTAGTAGCTTATAATGTTAGAGTATATCTTATTTTAATGCACTTGAAAAATACAAAAAAAAATGTGTTTGGTATAGTTATAAACTATATCAAACACATTTTCATAGGACTAATGCTATACAAAATGATATCAAGCTAGCCTTCATTCCTTCAGAGAATACCCCGAAACATGCTTTTTCAAGGATTCCATATAGGCACTACCATACCTACTGAGTGGCATATTTTTTTGCTTGATTGTTCCAACTCGCATGAACTCCTGCACCATCAGCGGTCTGGCTATGATATTCTCCCCATTCAGTTCTTTGCTGATTACACCTGTGCTGACCGTATATCCATTCAACCCGACCGCAAGATTAAACAACGTTGCCCTGTCCCTTACCTTAATGTTCTTATTGCGGTCAATTGTACTAAGAATCTCTTCAGAAAAGTAAAAAGAATTGTAATCACCCTGTTCAAAAGAAAGATAGGGATACTCCTCCAGCTCCTCCAAGGTGATTTCACTTCTATCCGCTAAAGGATGCTTTGAACTAATGAATACATGGGGCTTCGCTACAAAAAGTTCCATAAATTCCAGGTCATTTTGCTTAATCAGCTTCATAATAACTTCCTCGTTTTTAGAGGAAGTATATAGAATCCCTATCTCACTTTTCAATCTGCTTACATCCTCAATAATCTCATAGGTTTGAGTCTCCCTGAGGGTAAAGTCATATTGACTCCCCCCATATTCACGGATCACATCCACAAATGCGTTAACAGCAAAGGAATAATGCTGGGCCGAAACAGAGAATCTGGGACTTTGCTTCTTTCCATTTAAAAACCTTTCTTCTAGTAGATTTGTTTGTTCCAAAACCTGTCTTGCATAAGCCAGAAATTCGTCACCGGCATTGGATACCACAACCCCTTTATTGGTACGGTGAAATATGGTAATCTGCATCTCACTTTCCAGCTCTTTAATCGCATTGGTAAGGCTTGGCTGGGATATAAATAAATCCTTGGCAGCCTCGCTGATTGTCCCCTTATCAGCTACAGTTACCACATATTTTAACTGTTGTAAAGTCATACAAATTACTCTCCTTTTTACTTATCTATCACATGTTGCTAAAATACCCTTTATCAGATAGAATAATCCCAATCACCGTCATACGAATGATCGAGTGTATATACTCTGGTATATGGACATATTTCTATGCATTTACCGCACAGTGTTATTTGCTTACCAATCGTTTTAGCAGCAATCTCTCTTGCTGCCTTTCTACATGCAAGAGCATCAAAATATTCATCCCTGTCAAGTTCAGGACTCCATACTTTACCTGAAATCGCTCGTCCTGGACATGCATTGCTACATAGCATACAGCCTCCACATTTTGATTGCATGATTTGATTATGAAACTCTAAAGGAGCATCCGTCAGGACTGACGTTAAACGAACCGCGGAACCATATTTGTCTGTCAGAAATAATGCACTCTTTCCAATCCACCCTAAGCCAGCATGAACAGCTACTGTCTTATGAGGCATTTCCGTCCGAAAACTACTATCTCCCTTCGTAGCCAAGACCGTTTGTGGATATGCGTGATAGCCTTGTTCTTCTATGTATTCAGCGCACATGACAGCCAGGTCATCTAGTTTTCTACTTACGCTATGGTATGCATCATAATAATCCATTGTAGGATGATTGCTAATGTTTCTTATCACATCCTTTGGAAGTGCAAGAATAATTGATATACCATAAGGATAGTGTGGTATGTTTATAGTTTCTGTCAAGGCTTCCTCATTTGTTGCTTTGTTGAATGTTTTATTTTGATACAATTCATCAATCTTAGCAAAGCCTACCAAAGATGCACCATTTTCATATAACAATTGTTCTATCTTATGCTTCATACAATATCTACCCACCTGCTTTAGAATTTTTTATGAATTACTCTGCAGTAATTATACTCCATTATTCTCCATAATCCTATCATACTTTAAAAAATTTCTTTCTATACTTTTGAATATATAAAAACCGCAATTCCTTCAAGAATTACGGTTATCCATAAATAATTATACTAATATATCCTACTGAGCTAGGTTTTCTATATCGCAACTGGCTACCGTAAGTTGCTTGTGGTATCACAGATTCCTACTTCCCTTGACTTTTTTACTAGGTTTTCTGCCATTGCACACAAAAAGAGACAATACATTTTCTTTTCACTTTCAAGACGCATTTCATCAGAAGGTTTTTCTTCCTTTATCCATTGGTCAATAACATCGAAGTCCAAATATTTTTCCCAATATTCACGATCTAATTTAGTTACCAGCGCAATTTTTCTCTGCTTATGTTCATCGAACCAATTAGGATTTTCTTTCTTACTTTTATCACTATTGTCTTCTTTGGTCCTAAGTTTATAAAGTGATTTAGGCATAAGGTCTTTGAAAGCTTCTCTAAAAATATAGCGGTTCTTATTTCCTCTTAAATAGAGGTGCCTTGGAATAGATATGGCAAAGTTTATCACTCGGTAGTCTAAATACGGAATTAGATATCTTACACCAGAGTAGGCACCAAGAAGTGCTACATTGTCTAATCTATTACGGCTGCCGCCTTCATTAATATATGATTTAGGATCATATGCAAAATGTAGTACTGGCATCTTTTCCTTTTGGAATTTATTAGTAAAATCCTTATTCATAAGATCTGGTGCGGAGAAGGGATGTAGATAAGGGCCTCTTAACTTCCTTCTGCTCTCCAAAAAAAGACGATAGGTTTTTTTTAATGTCTTTCTGATTCTGTTCTTCTGCCCATGCGTCGTTGACCACATATATCTAAAAAAATGATAATATTCTCTGTGGTAAAATAATTCATAAGGACTACATCTGTGACTAACACCTTCATCCCCTCCATGACCTGTAAATACAACTTTTGCCCCTACTCGTTGAAGTACTTGTGATCCTTCACAGATAGGTAAGGTGTTGACATAAGGAGGTAAAACAAATTGAATGGCTGGATGCTCCTTTGATAGACCTATTCCAATATCTTGCATATTTCTGGCAATATTACTATCATTGGATAAATCACTATTCATTTTCCTAAACAGACAAGTTATATTTTCCTGATCACAGATATCAGCAATAATAAGGCGTTCATCATTTTCAGCCAGAGGTAATTCATCGGGATTAGGAGTCCATGAAAAGTAAATACCTTTTCGACCCAAGCGATGGATAAGAATATCAATAATACCAGAGTCAAGTCCACCTGACAACTCAGCACCTATTTCTCCCGGAATGACATCCAGTCTGATTCTTACAGCATCTGTAATAAGTTCTCTAAGCTTGTCCTTGTATTCTGTTTCAGAGGAGAAACGAATTTTTTTACTTCCCAGTTCCCAATACTTATTTGATTCAAAAACTAGTCTGTTATCCTTAATATAAAACTGCATATAGCTTGCCGGTTCCACACAAAATATATGAGAAAATTCTGTAGTGTTT
>JAEYWQ010000327.1 GCA_023428885.1 Bacillota bacterium | reverse complement strand
GTGGGTGATTGTATACATTATAACAGGAATCAGACATTTTTACCTGAGAAAATATGAAGTTTTCAACGTTTTTTAAAGGGCGGTGGAATTTAGTTCCGCACTGGAATTTACTTTTTCAAGTCAGCCTCTATTTATTTATTATTCTATCCTTTTGCTAGATCTTTCGATATATCATTAATTCTTCTTACGTTATATCTTCCTCTTATCATTCGTTCTGTCTTCGTCCAATTAATAATCAATTCAAAGAAATGAAAAAGAGCTTATATACTGTGATTTCACAGATAAGCTCATCTTTTCTAATCAAGGAATTATCATCCCTGAAAATGATTGATTCAAAGTCTTATAAACTACATGTTCCTTCCTCTGATGTACTTCCCTTCGTCCCTTCAAAAGCATTGATATACATCTGCTTAATCTCACAAATCAATGGATATCTTGGGTTTGCTCCTGTACACTGATCATCAAAGGCAGCTTCACACATCTCATCTAAGCTAGAATAAAATTTTTCCTTGGAAACCCCAGCTTCATAAATGGTCTTAGGAAGGTTTACTTTCGCCTTGAGCTCATCAATAGCTTGTATTAACCGTTCAATCTTTTCCTCCTCATTACTTCCTCCCAGCCGCAGATAATCTGCTATTACCGTGTATCTCCATTTTGCATTCGGATATTTATATTGAGGAAAAGCAGCCTGTTTTCTTGGTGCATCTTCTGCATTGAAGCGAATCACTTCATTAATTAATAAGCCATTCGCCACACCATGTGGTACATGATGCATAGCCCCAAGCTTATGAGCCATGGAGTGACACACACCAAGAAAAGCATTGGCAAATGCCATACCTGCGATAGTTGCAGCATGTGCCATCTTCTCTCTTGCCTTTATATTCTCTGCCCCCTCTTGATAGGCTTGTGGCAAATATTTAAAGATGAGCCGTATGGCTTCTAAGGCTAACCCATTGGTATATTCCGATGCCAGTACCGATACATATGCTTCTATGGCATGGGTTAATGCATCGATTCCTGAGGCAGCCGTAAGACTTGAAGGCATATGAAGCATAAGCTCAGCATCTATAATTGCCATGTTCGGTGTTAATTCATAATCAGCCAATGGATATTTAATTCCAGTTCGTTCATCGGTCACTACCGCAAATGGTGTCACTTCAGATCCCGTACCTGCAGAAGTTGGAACAGAAATCATCATCGCTTTGTTTCCAAGTTTCGGGAAGGGATAAACTCTCTTACGAATATCCATGAATCTCATAGCGAGATCTTCAAATCTCACATCAGGATGCTCATATAATACCCACATGATTTTTGCTGCATCCATTGGCGAACCGCCACCAAGAGCAATAATTACATCTGGTTGAAAGCTTTGCATTTCCTTAGCACCTTTCTTGGCTGTTGCCAAGGTTGGATCTGGTTCCACATCAAAGAATATCTTATAGACCACGCCAAGTTCATCTAGATTCTTCGTAATATGATCCACATAGCCTAACTGGAACAACACTTTATCTGTAACAATATAAGCTTTCTTTTTACCCATCGCATGTAATTCCTGTAGTGCTATGGAAAGACAGCCGTATTTAAAGTAGATTTTATCTGGAACCCGAAACCAGAGCATATTTTCTCTCCTCTCGGCAACATTTTTAATATTCAATAAATTCTTTACTCCAACATTATCGGATACCGAATTACCACCCCAGGATCCACATCCTAAAGTTAAGGACGGTGTAAGCTTGAAATTATAGATATCTCCAATGGCACCATGAGCAGAAGGCATATTGACTATAGTTCTACCGGTTTTCATCCTAGCACCAAACTGCTCAATTCTATCTTTCGACTTAATCTGATCGGTATATAATACCGAAGTATGACCAAAGCCACCAAGTTCAATAAGACGTGATGCTTTACTCAATGCCTCATCAAAGGTGCTTGCATGATACATTGCAAGTATTGGTGAAAGTTTCTCATGAGAGAATGGCTCCTCTAACTCCACAGATTCCACTTCACCAATTAAGACTTTGGTCTTCTCAGGAACAGTAACCCCTGCCATTTGAGCTATCTTTACGGCACTTTGTCCTACTATAGCAGCGTTAACTGAATGATTGACTAGGATAAGAGCTCGAAGCTTCTCCTTCTCTTCATCATTTAAAAGGTAAGCATTCCGTTTCATGAATTCTTGTCTGACTTCCTCATACACCTGATCAAGGACGATGACAGCTTGTTCTGAAGCACAGATGACTCCGTTATCAAAGGTTTTTGACAATAAGATAGAGCTTACCGCCATCTTAATATGAGCCGTTTCATCAATGATTACGGGTGTGTTACCAGGGCCGACACCAATGGCAGGTTTCCCAGAGGAGTAAGCGGCATGTACCATTCCAGGTCCACCTGTGGCTAATATTAGATCTGACTCCTTCATAACCATTTGAGATAATTCTACGCTAGGCTCATCAATCCAACCGATAATTCCTTGTGGTGCTCCTGCCTTTACAGCAGCTTCTAATATAAGCTTGGCAGCTGCTATGGTGGAATTCTTTGCTCTCGGATGTGGAGAGAATATAATACCATTCCTTGTTTTCAAAGCAATCAAAGATTTAAAAATGGCAGTTGAGGTTGGGTTGGTAGTTGGAATGATAGCAGCGATAAGGCCTACCGGTTCTGCGACCTTAACAATACCAAAGGACTCATCCCTATCAATTACCCCGCAGGTCTTCTCCTCTTTATATTTGTTATAAATATATTCTGAAGCAAAGTGATTCTTTATCACTTTGTCTTCCACAATACCCATACCGGTTTCTTCCACAGTCATCTTTGCAAGCCTAATTCGAGCATTGTTTGCTGCCATAGCTGCTTGCCTGAAAATCTCATCTACCTGTTCTTGAGAGTAAGACGCATATATCTTTTGAGCACTTTTAATCTGTTCCATCCTTTGTCGAAGTTCTTCTATATTAGTTACTGACATGCTTTCATCTCCTAACTTGAATCATTTTTATGAAGTTAGTATGACTGATTATGAGATTTTTAACCTTATGTGAAAAGACAAAAAAGGAGATTACTACTCCATGTTATTTTGTGTCTCAGCTGTTTTGTGGTAAAAATACGCAGTTGCCAGAATTCCTAATAATAATAAAATAATATTTAAAACAAAGGGTAATATCTTAGAAGTATCGCTTAATACCCCGCCTAGGTAACCAAATGGTACACTAACAAGCATTACTGTGGTTTGAAGTAGTGCCATAATCCCTGAACGCTCCTGGGCATCCACATGTATTGCAACCAAAGATTCCCTTAGTGTATTTAAAACAGCAGCTCCCAGTGCTTCAAAGACCAATGAAATTACTAATATGATGTATCCTAAGACACCAGTACTCTTAATAGAAATCAATAGTATACACCCTATAATGGAACTTAAGAAGCCACCATACAACGGCCATTTTAGCTTTTTCTGATTAATATGTGTAATCACGGTAAAGAACAAAAGAATGGATAGTATACTTCGTACCATCGGAAAGATTGGTAATAAGGTATCACTTAACCCTATACGACGGGAAGCGATGATCTGCCAAAAGGTCATTCCAATCATGCCTACAATCTCAACTAAGATACTAATTATGATTGCGAATTTTGTTCCACGGGAAGCAAGAATTTTTCTTAATGCACTTTTATATCCAGTAAGCATCTCTATAAAAGACAGGTTACGGGATGCTACTTGTTTGACTTTTCCTACACTTGTTTCTGTGGAAAACTTATATAGAATGATAAGTTTGACCGTCATAATAATAAAAGCATTGATGTATAAGATTCGAATCGCTGGAGCCATGGTTAGCTTTGCTACAAGGATGGAAGAGATTGGTGCAAAAAGTGCAGAGAGATTACCACAGATGATAACCCAGGAATAGATCTGTGTTATTTTGTCTTTCGGTGCATCCTCAACCAGTAAACAATCCCAAGATACTGTTGTAATCTTCATCATACCATTCAGCATAGCTGCCACAAAAAAGAACCAAAATCCCTGACTAGATGCCCATATAAGACAAGGGAGACTCCAGGCTAGAAAATCAAAAATCACAGTGCTCTTCCTACGCCCCAATTTATCGATAATAGCACCGGATAGAAATGCAAAGATCATCTGAGAAAACATATAAACTGATGTTACAATCCCCACCTGTGTATCATTCATGCCAAAAGTAAGCATATATACCGTTGCATATGGCAGACACAGATTCAGAGAAAGCCCCCACATGGGTTCCGTATAAATGCAAGCTCGTGAATTTCCCCTTAGTTCAAACAGGGTTCGTAACAAATTATGCTTTAGTAAAAAATTTTTCATATCCAATCCTTTCTGGTCATCTTTATAGCAATGAAATCAATAATTTTATTTTCTTGTCATTTTTAATATACAGTATTATCTTACAGATTTCTAGTGATTGGACTAAAATAAGAAATAAAAAAATGCTCCAAAAAATTATCAACTATAATTAGATAGATAATTTTATGAAGCATTATTTTATTCATCGTTGTAACACTATATAAACTTCTAAATCACTCGCTTTAACACTTCTTCTACCTTTTTCACTGGAATAATCTCAAGCTTTTCCTTTACTTCTTTTGCTACTTCTTCTAGATCCTCCACATTGTCATAAGGTATGAAGACTTTCTGTATGCCAGCTCTCTGTGCTGCCATTAACTTCTCTGGTAGTCCGCCGATCGGCATAACATTGCCTCGTAAGGATACTTCCCCGGTCATTGCACATTCAGGGCTTACTGCTTTTCCTTTGATCAGAGAAGTCAGCGCAGTGACAAGTGTGATACCAGCAGAAGGTCCATCCTTTGGAACAGCACCAGATGGCACGTGAATATGCAAGTCATTCACTGCAAACTTTTCTGCTTCCTTTGGATATAAAGATTTTACTAAACTAATTGCTATCTGAGCAGATTCTTTCATTACATCCCCGAGCTGACCTGTAATTAGTACCTTACCTGTCCCTTTGTTAAACGTAGTTTCAATAAACAGAATATCTCCACCTGCTCTCGTCCATGCAAGACCTGTTACCACACCAGGCATCTTCTTTTCTAAGATACTTTCATGTCGCATAGGATTTTTCCCTAAAAATTCTGGTACTTTCTTCTCATTGACGGTAATAACCTTAGCCTCACCCTTCACTAATTTCACTGCTGCATAGCGGCACAAGGTATCAATTTGTTTCTTTAAGCCACGTACACCAGCTTCCATGGTATAGCCATCTATAATTTTTCTTAATGCACCATCGGTAATTTTTAGAGTCTGTGTTTTGATACCCATACTTTTCATAGCCTTAGGTATGAGATGTTTCCTTGCAATATGGAATTTCTCAATGGCTGTATATCCTGGGAATTGAATCACTTCCATACGATTTAATAATGGTTCTGGTATGGTATCCACAGAATTGGCAGTACATACAAATAACACATCTGACAAATCATAAGGAACATTCATATAATGATCGGTAAAACTATGGTTTTGTTCTGGATCAAGCACTTCAAGTAAAGCACTTGCCGGGTCCCCATTGTGGGCCTGGGAAAGTTTATCCACCTCATCTAATACAACCACAGGATTTGAAACCCCGCTACGTTTGATTCCTTCCATCAATCGACCTGGCATAGCACCTACATAAGTTCTTCGATGCCCACGAATCTCTGCCTCATCACGAACACCTCCTAAACTAATACGAACATATTCTCGGTTCAACGCCTTAGCAATGCTCTGGCCGATACTAGTCTTACCAGTACCTGGTGCACCCACGAACAAGAGAATAGATCCAGATTGCTTTTTATTCAGAGCCATCACAGCAAGTTGCTGTACAATTCTTCCCTTGGACTTTTTCAATCCATAGTGTTCTTGGTTCAAGATTTCTTCTGCTCTTTCTAAGTCGGTTTCACCAATCTCTTCCTTCTTCCATGAAAGACTGGTTACAAAGTCAAGATAATCATACAAGATTCCATATTCATGGCTGTCTTTTCCTTCTTGCTTCATGCGGTTTAAAACCTTTTCAGCCTCTTTTCTCGCTTCAGCATTCATCCCAGCTTCCTGTATCTTCTTCTCAAATTTTCTTACATCTGACACATTCTCTGGATGAAGATCATCTAACTGCTTCTGCAAGAAGTCAATCTGTTTCTTGATCGCTGCTTCACGATAAACTTGTTCATGTGTTTCTTTTTGTGCATTTGCTGCTTCTTCACTGATCTTAGAAATTTCAATAAATTCATAGATCGCTTTTTCAATCAATTCATTTCTTACTCTCTCTGAATCAGTCTCAACAATGTTATATTTTTCTTCCTCGGATAAGGTAAGATACCCCGACATAGCACATATCATTTCATGCATACTCTTCCAGTGAAGAATAAAACCACGTGCCCAAACTCCCCATTGGAAGCCTTTCACAAAGTTTAACATTACAGTACGTAAACTATCCAGCTTCTGAATGATTTCTTCTTCTGAGATATCGTCCTGGTGTGGACGTTTACTTGCCGTAACAACAATTTCTTCTTTCGTTACATAAAGGTCAGATATATCCACTCTTTCCTTTGCTCTTATACTATAGCTTCCCTCATCATCAATATTTTCAATCTTAGCAGAGATACCAATAGGATAAAAATCTTCTGCAACGATTGCTTTTCTTTCTTTTTCTGATTTTAGGATAAGAAAAATCACATCTTCATCAATTGTTGCTGATTTAATATTCATTTTTTGTAACATTTCCTTTTTAAAATGAAAAGTTACACCAGGTAATATCACCATATCATAAATAGGTATTGTAATCATAGGTTGTCCTCCTCGCTGTCAGCACTCTTTCATATTGAGTGCTAATCAATCTTGAAATAGAAAGCGAATTCCTAATGATAATTCGCTTTCTATACTCTTATGGTAACACGTAAGGCATTACTGCCTCATGTCGTTTATTTTTAACTATACTAGCTTCTATCAGAATAAAAGTTGCGACTATTTGATAATAATACTAT
>JAEYWQ010000268.1 GCA_023428885.1 Bacillota bacterium | reverse complement strand
GTTATCCTCAACCATTACCTATGTGGGCTACCAAGTTGTAACTGCAGAGGCTGGAGGGTTTAAAGCTGAGTTTATTGTCCAGGGTGTTTCAGAGCAAGCAATCGACTTTACTAATTCAAACACATTTTCAATAACCAATGGAACGGATACTGCTAAAGTATATATTTCCCTTCCATCCAACGTTGACAAAGGTTCTTTAACAGGTTCAAGTATCAAGAATTCAGTTGTTTCTAAGATACTTACGAGAGCAGTGCGGAATAGTAGCTATATCTCTTTTGTTATCGAAGAGAAAACAGAAGCAGTGTTAGATGAATTTCCACTAACAATGAAGATTGAACTTCCAAAAGGGTTTACGCTGGAAGGTAGCTCTCTTTATTATACACCGAACCGTAAAAGCATCATTGGTAAGATGTCTACAGTTAGCTTAGCACCGAATCTATTAATTGTAGATATTCATAATCCGGGAACTTATATTTTATCATTTAAAAAATAAATGTGTAAAATAGTCTTGCAAAATCAAACAATTCATGTTATATTTATAACTGTCCGTTCCACTAGGATGGACAGAATAAGCAGTCGTGGCGGAATTGGCATACGCGCTAGACTAAGGATCTAGTGAGCATTGCGCTCGTACGGGTTCAAGTCCCGTCGACTGCATAATAAAACAAGGGAGTCTTAATAGACTCCCTTGTTTTTATAGTACATAATTAATACTTACATACTTAACACATTTTTTGAAACCATCATAATACGAAAGATAAACTTGAGGCGTATTATGTTAATATAGAATTTTTTATTAGTCACGAAAGGGATTATCATGGAAACTTATAAGTTTTTAATGGATTTGGCTCTAATCTTATTAAGTACAAAAGTACTAGGTATTATTTCAAAGAAATTCAGTATGCCACAGGTGGTTGGAGCGTTGCTGGCAGGTTTAATATTGGGACCAGCGGTATTGAACATATTAAGTGAAACAGATTTTATTCTATCACTATCTGAAGTTGGTGTGATTGTACTAATGTTCTCAGCAGGCTTGGAATCCGACATTGGGGAGTTGAAAAAGACAGGTAAAGCATCACTCATTATTGCAATCATAGGTGTCATTGTTCCCTTACTCGGGGGCTTAGGAATAGCTTATCTATTCAATAAACCTGGAAGTATGGCATCAGATGCATCAGTAAGCCTACTACTACAGAATATATTTATTGGAGTAATTTTAACAGCCACATCTGTTAGCATCACCGTTGAAACATTAAAAGAGATGGGGAAATTAAATAGCGATGTGGGAAATGCAATCTTAGGTGCGGCAATAATTGATGATATACTTGGTATTATCATTTTAACGATTATAACAAGTACTGCTGATTCCACTGTGAATGTATGGATTGTACTTTTGAAGATACTTGCATTTTTTGTTTGTGCAAGTATTGCGGGATTTATCTTTTATAATATCTTTAGATTTATTACTAATTATTATAATAGAGATATGAGAAGGTTTGTAATCTTGGCCTTTGTATTCTGCTTATTAATGGCATATTGTGCTGAGGTATTCTTTGGTGTAGCAGACATTACAGGAGCATATATTGCGGGCTTAATTTTGTCAAATTCAAAGTTTTCACAGTATATTAGTCATCGTTTTGAGACATTATCTTTTGCTATGTTATCACCGATCTTCTTTGCTAGTATCGGTTTGAAAGTTGTTTTGCCTGAGATGTCCATGTCCATTATTTTATTTGCTGTATTATTGGTTTTTGTAGCAATCTTGACAAAGATTGTAGGCTGTGGATTAGGTGCAAAGCTTTGCTCTTTTTCTAAGAAGGAAAGTATACAGATTGGTTGCGGTATGGTGTCTCGTGGTGAAGTAGCATTAATCGTAGCAAGTAAAGGTGCGGCTGTTGGATTAATGTCCAGTACTGTTTTTGGCCCTGTCATCATCGTAGTTGTTGTAACGACTATTGTTGCACCAATTTTATTAAAGTTATCATTCCGATTGGATGAGAGAAAATAGAGTCACATGGACTTCAGTTAAAAATGTCCTAATACCTTAAACATTCAGGTGATAGGACATTTTTTATATGTAATTATGATTGACAAAAAATTCTAACACATTATACTAATAATATATAAAAAAAACCGTGGATTGAGAAATAGTAAGCTTATTGATAAATTTACAGAGAGATACACAAGGTGAGAGTGTAACATTTTTAGATCTGCTGAATGGGCTCATGAGGGCAACCTGAATGAAAGTAGGAGTTGACGGATATCCTAACCGTTATGATGGAAGCATATGTTTGTATGTAAAGATTGCATTGATGGCAAAGTAAGATATAACTCTTATTCTATGTAGAATAGGAGTTTTTTTATTGAATAAGAAATTCAGATGAATTTCCTATACAATAAAGGCACTTCGTGCCAATATGCACACCTCGCCAAGAGGAATGTGTCGCTACGCGACCCGCTCGGGCGCGAAAGTGTCTGCAGAGCAGACACTTTGTTCTTAGTAAAATGGAGGTTGATTATGGAGAAAATTATTTTAACAGGAGATAGGCCGACAGGGAGATTACATGTTGGACATTATGTTGGTTCATTAAAGAGAAGAGTGGAACTACAGAATTCAAGAGAGTACGATAAAATATTTATTATGATAGCAGATGCGCAAGCATTAACTGATAATGCTGATAATCCTGAAAAAGTCAGACAGAATATCCTAGAAGTAGCTTTAGATTATCTTGCGTGTGGTTTAGATCCTTTGACATCAACATTATTTATACAATCGCAAATACCTGAGTTGACTGAACTTACTTTTTATTATATGAATTTGGTAACTGTCTCAAGATTACAAAGAAATCCAACTGTTAAGTCGGAGATACAGATGAGAAATTTTGAAACAAGTATACCTGTCGGATTCTTTGCTTATCCGATTAGTCAGGCAGCTGATATTACGGCATTCAAAGCAACGGTAGTTCCTGTTGGGGATGACCAACTTCCAATGATTGAACAAACTCGAGAAATAGTAAGAAAATTCAATTCCATTTATGGTGAGACATTGATTGAACCAGAAGCATTATTACCCAAAAATGAAGTTTGTTCCCGATTGCCAGGAATTGATGGAAAAGCTAAAATGAGTAAATCCTTAAACAATTGCATTTATTTGTCTGATACACCTGAGGAAGTTAAAAACAAAATTATGAGTATGTATACAGATCCTAATCACCTTAAGGTATCTGATCCAGGTAATATAGAGGGAAATACAGTTTTCACGTATTTGGATGCGTTCTGTAATCAAGAGCATTTTGGTAGATATCTAAGCGACTATAGTAATTTAAATGAAATGAAAGAACATTATAGACGAGGCGGATTAGGAGATGTAAAAATCAAAAAGTTTCTTAATGCAATTATGCAAGAAGAATTAGAGCCAATAAGAATAAAAAGAAAAGAGTTAGAAAAGGATATCCCTTCGATCTATTCAATTCTAAAGGAAGGCAGCATAAAAGCTAGAGAAGAAGCATCAGATACATTAGATCGAGTAAAAAAATCAATGAAGATAAACTATTTTGATGATGTTCAATTAATTAATGATCAGCAAATAAAATATTCAAAATAAACTTTGTAAGATTTAGCTTATATTATAATATTGAATTATCTTAACACAAGAGGAGCCTCCAGTATAGTAGCTCCTTTTGTGACTCCCTTTCTTGTTAGGAGTTTTAGAGGGCGGCTTTCTATCATATTTAACATTGTACTTCGAAACACAATATTGTATAATCTCACCTGTACCATTGAAAGAGTGCACATGTTATTGTATTATTATAACATGATTTGCTTTTGAATGAAGAGTAGAGGAGGATTCCATGATTACTTATAAGAGATGTACAGAAGTTAATGAAGATGCTATATATCAGGCATTCAAGATTGGCTTCTCAGATTATATCATATCGATTGATATGCCAAAAGATTTTTTTATCAAGCGTTTTTTTGGTCCAGAGGGGAATAGCTTAGTATATTCTGTGATTGCTCTTGATGAAGATAAACCGGTTGGACTTAATTTAGGTGGAATCAAAGTTTATGAAGGAATAAAAACGCTTCGATGTGGAGCTCTTTGCATTCACCCAGATTATAGGGGGGCTGAGGTTGGTAGGGAACTTTTTAGACTACATAAGGAAATAGCGCTGGAAAATCATTGTAAGCAGATGTTTTTAGAAGTGATTGTAGGAAATGATAGAGCGATCAGTTTTTATAAGAAAAACGGATATGATAAGGTATATGATATGGTTTTTTACTCCCATAACAAGCCTAGAGAACTCTATGGTGACTTAGCACAGGACTTAATCATCAAAGAAATTGATATGAGTGATTTAAGAACATTAAGTTGTGAGATAGAAGACATTCATATTAATTGGCAGAATGATTTTGATTATATTAGCCAAATTGATGGTCAAGTACATTATGGAGTCTTTCAAGGAGACAAGCTAATAGGCGCTCTGAGCATCCACACAAAAGGTAAGATAAACTTTCTTTGGACAAAATCAGAGTTCCGTAATCAAGGGATTGCAAGAGGGCTAATCAATCATGCGGTAAGATCACTGAACATAGAGAAGCTGGTGATCAATTTCCCTAATAATGCGAATCTCTTAGGTTTTGTAAAGCGAATGAACTTTACAAAAGACTCTATTACTCAGTATGAGATGTATCAAATGCTATAAAGGAAGGAAGAATAAACCGGGTATATCAAAGAGTTTTAGCGCAAAGCGCTGAAACTCTTTTTTGTAGTGCGCCTGGCTGGTACTGGCGCATGGCAACCGCCGTATAATGAACCGTACATACGGTGGTGTGGGAGGTCGGTAGATAAAATAATTATCTACCTCCTACCCGATTATGAGGCATACTGATCGATTTTTGATGAGAAGTAAACGAACGAAGAAATCATATGTTTTTTTTGCGTTATCTATGATGCATCATCATCAACTAATTAATTATTGACAATATATGGCAAACAAGATATTATACATATATTCAATTGGGAATAGAATCCAATTGATAAATTTTCTGCTTTTACAATTTAATCTGAATGTAATAGGTATATAGTGAATGACGGATCCACAGATGAAAATGATTCAATTGTTGTAACTATACGAGTGCATTGAAAGAGTACTTAACGACCTAGAATAGGCAAAGTGAGGTGGGTTTGTGAATAAGAAAGCAATGAAAAAAGGATTTTTTAGAATTAAGAGAAAATTAGGAAGATTTTTTGACCACAGTCACGTATGGCTTGTAAGTGATAGGGCATATTTTGCAGGGGACAATGGAGAAGCATTTTTTAGATATTTACAGGATAAACCAGTTAACAGTATATTTGCAATAAAGAAGGATAGTCCTGATTATGAGAGAATAAAGAAGATTGGACGAGTTGTAGAATATGAATCCCGCACCTATAGAAAATTACTATGTATTGCTGACTGCCATATAAGTTCCCAGACCTTGCACATGGAAAATCATGAAGAAACGTTACAAATCTTTTTACAACATGGTGTTTCAGAAAAGGATATTTCGCCTATGGTAAATCCATGCAGTCATAAAAACTTTGTTTTGATTACAACAGGTATAAAGGAATACGAGTCTTTTCTTACTACTTCTTACTCCATAAAAAAGGAAAATGTGTGGTTAACTGGATTTCCACGGTATGATTCTCTTGAGAATAGAAAAGAAAAAGTTGTAACATTGTCTTTTACTTGGCGTAAACATCTAGCAGGTAAAAGTGAAGAAGAATTTGTTAAGAGTGACTACTATAAAGCATATACGGATATATTACATAGTAAGAAAATAAAGCAGGCACTAGAATTATATGGGTATAAATTGATGCTTAAGCTACATCCGGAAATGGATAGATTCATAAAGCTATTTGATTTACCTGAGTACATTGGAACATGGGACGTGCCATACAGTGAGATATTTGCTAAAAGTTCACTTTTAATAACAGATTACTCAAGTATAGTATTTGATTTTGCGCAGTTGAAGAAAGCAGTTATTTATTATCAGTTTGATTGTGACACCTTTTGGGATGGTGAACTCAATTATCGAAGAGGTTATTTTGATTATGAGAGAGATGGTTTCGGTGAGGTGATAAAGACATTTTCAGAATTGGAAAATTGCGTCGAGGGTTATCTAAAGAGTGAGTGTACTTTGAAGCTAGAATATAAGGACCGTATGAATAACTTTTTTAAGTATTATGATAGAAACAATTGCATGAGAATTTATGATAGGATTTGGAATAAGTTAAAAGAGACATATGATTAAAAAAGGGAATTAAAAGAAAAGTATGCAAAGATGTATGAGCAGTGGGGGAGCAATGATGAATATAAATAAGGATTTTTTATCAAGAGATAATTCTATTTCCATTAAAGGAATCATGTCAATTTTGATTTTGTTACATCATTTAAGCATGTATTGTAATTTTGGAAAGATTTACAGTCTGATTTTTATGAATTCTGGTAGCCTATTGTTGCCGTCTTTCTATTTTATTCTGGATATGGTTTGCTTGAGAGCTACAAGAATAAGAAAAACTACCTAGACAAATTTGTCTCAAAGAGAATTGTACCAATCTTAATTCCTTATATAATAATAACATTTGCTTATCTAATTACATACAATCTACTTGGAATCCCATATTCTATAAAAGAATACATATCATCCCATTTACATGGTAATACATTTGTCAGATACTCATGGTTTGTAATATGCATCATGGTTTTTTATGTATCGTTTTTCGTTATTTTTAAGTTTTTTAGTATAAAGGTGGCTATAGTATTGGAAGGTTTGTTTACGCTAGTATATATTGCCGTATTATATTATGAACAATGGGGAAGTTATTGGTTTAATACTTGTTTTGCTTTTTTTGTTGGCATTTTAGTTTCGTATAACAAAGAAAGAGTGCTTATTTTACAAAAAAGCACTATGTAAAAGGGGTTACCTTATCTATACTTTTGTTTGTAATTACTCAAATAGTACTAAACACCGATATAGGCAACAAATCTGTAATAGCTTTAGAATTAGTAACTTCAGGTATGTTTGCTCTTATTATTGTAATGCTAAGTGCAAAGATAAGAACTTTCTACAATGTTACAAGAGTTCTTGGGAATATAGCTTATGAATTTTATTTAGTACAAGGCTTGGTTCTATTTGTTTTAGATAAGGTTAAGATCATGAAAGC
>JAEYWQ010000251.1 GCA_023428885.1 Bacillota bacterium | reverse complement strand
TAATTGTTTTCTCTTATCTATAAAAACATTTATGATTAAGAGAATCAATCCAAGTATTGCTAAGCTCCCCGTGATTAATATAATATTGATATCACGTTGCACTCCATATTCATCAAAATACACATAGATTAATATAGCATAGTAGTAAACATAATATAAGGCTGATAAGAGAACTGTTTTGGAACTTACAAACAAGACAAGCAACAAGGCAACAATCGCTACAATAATCATTTCTATGTAAGGTCTACGATAATAGTATAAATAGCCTCTAGATCCCAAATTAAATAATCTCTCTAAGATAAATTCAGATAATATAGAGAATAGAAATAAAATTGCACCTATAACACCCCATAAACCTCGTTTTGAAAGTGAAGGTTTTGCGTTAGTATATTGCATACCTTGGTAGAATGGCATTTGCTGATTATACTGCAGTCCTCCCACTGCTTGCTGTGCTTGAAAGTATGGTTGAAATACAGCTGCTTTAGTAGTTGTGTTTTCCAATTGTTGATTCGTTGAGCTTTCAGAAATTTCTACTTTCTGCCCACAATATGGACACCACTTAGAATTATCATTGATTTTTCCACCGCATCTGCTACAAAACATAAATCCTCCCATCCAATGAAATCTTAATATTGTATATATTTTACAATTGTACTACTTTGAGTCTACCACAATATTGAAATTGTGTAAATAACTAATCCTATCTTTCTTTTCTCTCATAATCTGACAAATCGTTATTGACGAAATTTACGAAAATTGCTATACTTTTTATATAATTTTTGTAAAATATGCCAATTTTTCTAACCAATCAACGATATGAGGGAAAGGAATTATATGAAGAAAGACAAGAAGTCCAAAAAGATCACGAAAGACAAAAGGATCAAGAAAGACAGGAGTATCAAAAAGAAACGAAGTATTATAATCAAACTGCTGGCCTTAGGTTTAATCCCCTTATTGCTCCTTGATATTGTGATAACTTCCTTTAGTACTTATATTTTACAAGTAAGCACGAAAAATGAGATTGAGAGTTCTTTAAAGTACATTACTGCATCTTTGATTGAAACTTATTCCAATCTATATGCAGGTGACTACAATAAGGATATCACTGGCTCGATCTATAAAGGCAAGCAACTAATTTCAGGAGATAGTCGACTTTTAGATGCTATCAAAAGCAGTGCAGGACTTGACGCTACTATATACTTTGGTGATATGCGAACACTCACAACCATAAAAAGAGCTCGCGATGGAGCCAGAGCAGTGGCTTCCTCAGCCTCTCCAGAAGTATATGAAATCGTAGGTAAAAATGGACAAAACTACTTTAGTGAAGATCTAGTAATAGAAGGAGTTTCTTACTATGCCTATTACACTCCGCTAAAGAATACGGATGGAACAATTATGGGAATGGTCTTTGCTGGTCGACCTCGTTCAGAGGTTCAAGCAGTCATTCAAAGCAATATAAACAAGATTATATTACTCTCCTCTATTATCATCATAGTTGCAAGTATTATAACTATACTCATATCGAGAAATTTATCCAAAGCTATGAAGAAAACACAATCCTTCTTAGCACGTATCTCTCAAGGAGATTTATCAGCCCCTAGTTCGGCAAAATACATAAAAAGAAAAGATGAGATTGGTCAAATTTATGGAATCTCTGTTGCATTGCAACAAGAACTTGCTTCCATCGTCCAAAATATCAAAAAATCTTCTGCTGATTTAACAGGGTCTGCAGACGAATTGTCCTCTATGGCAATGATTACAGACACCACGATTGACGAAGTGTCCAAAGCAATTATTGAAATCTCCAACGGGGCAAGCAGTCAAGCGCAAGAAACACAAACAGCCACAGATAATATCAATAACATTGGCTTACAAATCGATTCAATTAAGCATGATGTTGATGCATTGAAAGCAAATTCAGATCGCATGTCAAAAGCAGAAAGAGAATCTGCACAAATCTTGATAAAACTCAATGAATCCAACGATCTAACCATTGAATCTATTGAAAGAATTGCAAAACAAACCAACTTAACCAATATTTCTGCACAAAATATCCAAAAGGCTGTTGGATTAATTCAATCCATCGCAGAAGAAACAGATCTTCTCTCCTTAAATGCGAGCATCGAAGCAGCACGTGCCGGAGATGCAGGACGAGGCTTTGCAGTCGTTGCGGAAGAAATCCGCAAACTGGCAGACCAATCTAGACGTTCTGCTAACGAGATCGAAGATATCATTCAAAAATTACTCTTTGAATCCAACACTACAGTGGAAGTTATGAAAGAAGTTAAAACTAATATATCTACACAACAGGAGCGTATTAGCGAAACAAAAGAACGCTTTACCTCTGTAGGGGAAGGTATCCAGGCATCCCTAGAGAATGTTGATGGTATTACCTTAAAGGTTAGTGACTTAGAGCAGTCTAAGGTAGTTGTATTGGATATTATCTCTACCTTATCTTCAATCTCCGAAGAGAATGCCGCAGTAACTCAACAAACTTCTGCATCTACTGAAGAGTTAAACGAAACAGTTACCAAGCTATCCCAATCTTCAGTGGAATTGAAATCACTTTCACTTCAGCTGGAACAAGATTTATCCATCTTTAAACTATAATCCAAAGGAGGGTTATGCAGTAAAGCATCACCCTCCTTTTTATTTGATTTCAATATGTTATGTACTTGCTACACAATGTTCTTAGCACCCATCCAATAGCGCTGTATTGTCTTACTTCCCAATTGAGAATACCAATTCTCTAAGTGGGTAAAACCGATAAAGACTTTCGTACATCCCCTCAGTTTTAATTCCATCATACCATTGGCAACCATGTTAATTCCAATTCCCTGACCACGCTCCTGCTTTTTCACTCCTACACAGCCTACAGTC
>JAEYWQ010000222.1 GCA_023428885.1 Bacillota bacterium | reverse complement strand
ATCTTCCCCTAACAATATCTTGGGTATTGAATACATCAAAGCCATCAAACGTTGTGGGGGGAAGATGATACCAATCACTGTAAAACGGGAAGGAGCTGCTTATCATTCAGAGAATATAGCTGAACCTTTTGCTTCCGCTACAGCAATCCGAAAACAATTAATCAATAAGGAAATGGATCTATCCATTGTGCTATCCGACTTACCCTTGTCAACGAATCGCTTATTAACCAAGCATTTAGACAAAAGCAGCCCAATTACAGAAGATGATTTTTCTACTCTACTATATTATCAGTTGGTACAACATTCACATGAATTAGCAAAGTATTTTGATGTGTCTAGCGACTTAGCCAATCGTATTCAAAACTTATTGACACCTACTCTTAGTTTTTCAAGTTTTGCAGAAAGGTTAAAAACCAAGCAGATGACTCAAACGCGTATCAATCGTGCGCTCCTTCATATCTTACTTGGAATTACTAGCAAAGCAATGAAAGATAACATGAAAGAGCAGGTTGTATATGCTAGAATTCTTGGCTTTCAATCAAGTTCGAGCCAAGTTTTAAGGCAGCTAAAAGTTGTCAGCCCTATCCCAATTATCACCAAAGTAGCTGATGCTAAAAAACAGCTGTCTCCAAGAGCTTATGCTATGCTTTGTCAGGAAATCAGCGCAACCCACCTTTATCATCAAGTCATCTATTCCAAATATAAAACTTTACTAAACAGCGAATTTACCATGGGGCCAATTCGAATCTAAGGAATACTTTTCATAAATTATTTATTTTCTGATATAATTTATTAAGGTCAACGCAAACAGTTTGTCTGTTTTGGAGTTATCATGTATAAAACACAAGCGCTTCATCGCCCAAGAACAATTACGCAAAGCAGACTACTAAAACTATGTCTGCTTCTCTTTCTTGCACTTATTCTCTTATTCCCTTCCCTTGCTTTTGCAGGAGCAAAAAATGGTTTGCTGTTATGGTGGGACACTATATTGCCTACCTTACTTCCATTTATGATAATTTCAAGCTTAATTATTCGTCTTAGAATCACCCATGCTCTATCTTACCTTTTCTATCCAATATTTAAGCACATATTGCCAATCAGCCGCGAAGGTTGTTATCCTGTCTTTATAGGTTTTCTGGCAGGCTTTCCTGTGGGAGCCAAAACAACAGCAGACTTAACACTTCAATCCAGTCTCTCTCATAAAGAGGCTCAACTACTATGTTCCATATCAAACAATGCAAGTCCTATGTTTGTCCTTGGTTATATCGCAGCTTCCAAACTATCCTCTCCTGAACTAGGAATCTGGATCCTCCTTATCCTATACCTGTCCTCCTATTCTGGTGCACTAGTTTGGTATTTCATATATTGTAAAATACATAGATTTCATGCTTCAAGTTTATATGAAGAGGAAAGAGTCGGTGTTACTAAAGCTCCTCATTTTCAGTTTTCTATGCTGGATGACTCGATTGTGAGCTCCTTCGAAGTTGTAACCAAAGTTGGTGGCTATCTTATACTCTTTTCCGTGTTAGCATCCTTTATATCCAGCCTTCCACTGACAGATAGCTCACTTTCCGCTTGTCTTACAGGTATTCTAGAAGTCACCACAGGTATACAAAACATCAGTATGTTAGATCTTTCTTTAGATATTAAGATCGTCCTAATCACAACGATAACAGCTTTTGGTGGTTTTAGTAGCTTTGCTCAAACCAAAAGTGTTATCAGTGAAACATTGCTTTCTAGCTCAACTTACCTCTTAACCAAGGTTATTTCTGCCGTTTTTGCTTTTATTTATAGCTTATTATATGTTCTAGTTCTTTTGTAAGGAACATGGTTTTGGATTGGGAGTTTCTTCGGTTCGTGTGCGCGTTCGCCTTCGCATATATGTAAGCAAGCTTGCAAGATGACAGATGAATAACTGATCTATCCGTCTGTCATCTTGCAAGCTTGTTGTATCCATGAAAATGCACACGCGAGCCTGCTTTACATAATCGTAAAATTTTCATAGGTAAATGGAAAACTTGTCGCCAGCTTGTTCTTAAAATCAACCTGATAACCTGTTCCATCTTTATAAAAGAAACCGCGCTCTAGCGATATCTTTACGTAACACATATTCTCATCATCCTCATTATTATGTAAAAAGTACCATGGTTCGAATACCTTCATTAGTTTTTCGCGGATCGCAAGATTCTCTTTTTTAAGAGGGTGGCCAATATTATGAGCCTCTCCAAAGAAACGATATTGATGATTACACATAGATATCTTTGCATTTTGCTCAATTTCTAATACTTTCGAAGATTTACCATAAGTAACAACATAGAATGATTCATCCGAATAATAGGTATCAATAAACCTTACAGAAGGGACATTATCTTTTGCAGTTGCCAATGCAAATAGATAGTCTCTTCCAAACAAACTCTCTAAAACCTGTAAACTTTTCTCATACTCTGTCATAGTCTCCCTCTTCTCTGCTTATAATATTTACTATCCAATCGAACAGAACATATGTTCTTGTGTTAGTCTATCATATCTGTCTAAAAATATCAACCATTATTTTCCGTTTAAATTTTTAAGACATACTCCCTTGTAACACTTAGACAGTACCCTTATCGATAGGCAAAAAAAGCTAGAGATCCACCTCTGCGGTTCTCTAGCTTTGTGTATTGCGTATTTCGTCCGGTTAAACGTTATAGTTGATTAATCGATATCTTCTAAGAAAGTATTCTCATCGAAATCATAATCACCGTCATCATAAGCTTCTGATTCATCCTCAAGAGAAGTTTGATAATCTCGATTTTGCAGGGACTGTTGTTGTACAACAGGTGTTGGATTTAACTGTTCTGCTAATTCACGTTTATTATTTACTACGATATCAAGATTGCTCTTTAAGGAATTCACCAAAGCATCTGTTCTAGATCTAGTACTTTCAAATGCATTGGTTAAGATATTCTCAACCTCTGATAAGATTTCATTGGTATAGGCTAAGGCACCCGTACGAATCTGTTCTGCATCTTCATTGGCGCTTTTGATCATAGCTTCTGCTTGAGCACTTGCATTGCTTACCATCTCATTTGCTTGATAATAAGCTTGTTGCATAATCTCATTCTCATTCACTAAGGTTTTAGCCTTTTCTTTCGCTTCCGCTTGAATCTGTAGTGCTCTTTGTTCTGCATCTGCAATGATATTATCACGGTTTGCGATAATTTTTTGATAACGCTTAATCTCATCTGGAGTGCGTAGTCGCAATTCATCTAATAGATCGTAAAGCTGATCTTTTGGTACAACCACCTTTGTTTGTGATAATGGCTGCATTTTACAGCTTTCGATAAATTCATAGATATCCTCAATCAGTTGTTCAATTCTACTCATTGCCATACTACTCACACCTCTTTCCAACATATTTATTGTATATGACTGGGACAATACACTGCGGAACAAATTTAGTGATATCTCCCCCAAAACTTGCAATTTCTTTTACTATACTTGAACTTAAGTAAGCATATTCTACATTAGTTGTAAAAAAGACCGTGTCAATATCAGAATTCAACTTACGATTTGTTTGTGCTATCTGTAGCTCATATTCAAAATCTGTTACTGCGCGAAGGCCACGAATTAGAATGTTGGCTCCGATTTTTTTGGCAAAATCAACTGTTAACCCATCAAAGGATAGCACCTTCACATTTGGTATATCCTTGACTACCTCTTGTATTAATTTAACTCTTTCATCTGCTGTAAATAAGGGTGCTTTGACACTATTTTTCAAAACTCCAATTACTAGTTCATCCATTATCTTTGCTGCCCGTTTGATAACATCCAAATGTCCTAATGTTATTGGGTCAAAACTACCCGGATAAATTCCTCTCATCATATCTATCCTCCAAACGGTTCCCCCGTCATTCCCGAATCTCTATAAAGATATGTTTATTGGTCTTATATTCTTTTTCCCTATAAACATGAAATCTTGTCCCCTCTAAATAATCTAACTTTGTCTTTAAAGAAGCTTCCACAACGATAAGGGTATTCTTATAAACGATATTAGAATTCTCGAGTGTTTCTAATACCTTCTTCTCTAATTCATTATCATAAGGTGGATCCATAAAAATCACATCAAAAACCTTGCCTGCAATCTCCATAGCACGTATCACAGACAAGGCATCCTTGTGCAATATTACTGCTTTATCTGATAAATGAGTTGCTTTTAGATTGGCATGAATACAATCAATTGCTGCCTTGCTGGTATCAGAAAAAGCTGCAAAAGCTGCACCTCGGCTTAAGGCCTCAATTCCAATCGCTCCGCTACCACTAAATAAATCAAGAAAATCACAATCTGTTAAGTATGGATTCAATATATTAAACAGAGTTTCTTTTGTTCGATCTGTCGTTGGTCTCGTTTCTAACCCCTCTGGCGTCTTTAACAATGTTCTTCTCGCTTTACCAGCAATCACTCTCATAAAATCAACTCCACCATTCTTTGCTTTGCGGTTGTTATGCTTTATGTACACATATTTTCACAATATGTCCATTATCTAAAAGCATATATACATATTGTAGTATAATATTCATTTTTGTCAACCTATTTTTGGGGTATGGAAGCCTGTCTCAACTTAGAAACCATGGCTTTTTTTCCTATTTATTCAATGTTTTCTGTCTGTATTTTTATGTTATAGGACATATTGCCTATTAAAAATGGGTAGTCCATATTAGACTACCCATTTTACTGTGTTTGATTTGTATCCTTATTTATTTCTTTTTATACCAGGTTCGATATCGCTATTTTCCTGCCATCTTCTCTTCCTGGGCTTGAATCATCTTCTTAACCATATAACCACCAACGCTACCATTCTGATAGGATGTTAGGTTACCATTGTAACCTTTTGTTAATGGTACGCCCAATTCGGATGCTACTTCCATTTTAAAACGATCCATAGCCTCTTTTGCCTCTGGCACTTCTACACGATTTCTACTACTCATAATAAACTCCTCCATTTCAATGTCTGATTACTTATTTACTGTCACTCTTATTGTCTTGTAATCAGCGAATGTTGTTGTTTGTTACGCTAATAGTATATGTGCTTTTTTTTATTATACACTGGTATTTTCAGGTTAACAATCAGTGTTTTAAGACTATATCTCAAGGTATGCACTGTTTTCTCGAAGCCATCGTTTACTTTCTTTATAATCTGGAAAGTAACGAGAAACTTCTTCCCAGAATTGTTTGGAATGATTCATTTCTTTTAGATGACACAGTTCATGAACCACAATATAATCTAACACTTCTTTTGGAGCCAAGATACACTTCCAATTAAAATTTAAATTTCGTTTTGAAGAGCAGCTACCATAACAGCTTTTTTGATCTTTAATCCGTACACATCCAAAGGGTTCTTTGATGATACTTTGATAGTAAGCAATTCGTTCCATATAGACTTGTTTTGCTTTCTTCATATACCAGGAAATAAAGGCTGCTTTGATCTTTTGCTTGTCATAATCGCCAAAGCGCACTTGAAAGTAATCTTGTTCGAAACTGATCACAGGAATTTTTAATCCTGTGAATTTATGGAATCGAAGTGGATATTCTTTTCCTTGTAATGGCATCGTACTGAACTCATCATAATTCCGTTGATATTTAGTATGCACCATTTTCGATTTTTCCATCAATTGATTTTGTTTTTTTATGATCCAATCCATCTTTTGTTGTATAATATGATGAATTTCACTCTCACGGACAAAAGAAGGAGCACGAACAATAACTGTTCCATCGCGATTAATACTAATACTGACTGTTTTTCGATTTGTATATATAATAGAGTATGCTAATTCTTCTTTCTTCATTGCCAAACCCTTTCTGCTCCTTACCGTCTATGTCATTTTAACAAAACAGTCACCATTCGTCAAATTTTCTTAGCTAATTCAATCATGTTAAGAATGCAACAAATGAGAACAGTTAAAAAAGTGTGGATATGATAGTATCAATTGTTATATAATTAAATTGCATAAATGGTCAAAAGATAATATTGCTGTACTGACTAACTGATCAAAGATGAAAAAGAAGTTTAAGAAAAGAAACAGTAAATAGGAGGAGATGAATTATGGAGAATATATTAATTAGTGCATGTCTGATGGGAGTAAACTGTCGCTATGATGGTAAATCGAAATTAATAGAAGAGCTCGACCTTCTGATGGAAAAATATAACCTAATACCAATCTGCCCTGAGCAGCTTGGTGGCCTTTCAACTCCACGAGAAGCTTCTGAAATCAAAGACAGTAACGTAATAAGCAAGTCAGGTCGGGATGTAACAGAACAATTCGAAAAAGGTGCCAAAGAAGTTCTTTCTTTAGCCAAAAGATTTCAGTGTCAAACTGCCATCTTAAAGGAACGCAGTCCTTCTTGTGGCAGTAATGAAATATATGATGGTAGCTTTCGTGGCATCCTACAAGCTGGTGATGGTCTAACTGCTGCTCTTTTAAAACAGCATAATATCAGAGTGATTGGGGAGAGCGAGATTAGTAAGATTCTTTAGGTCGTAAACATATCACACAAATCATATCATAAACTATAATAATAGTAAGATGAATGATACTTAGAAGCTAAATACAGTATCATTGAATTCAGAAGGAAGGTGAACCTATGCTGTCAATCATCCTTGCTAGCCTTGGCTTTATTATAGTCCTATTGGTACTTACTCCTATATACGCCTATTTTTCTACTTCAAGATGTAATCAAAAAGCGATTATTACGAAGGGAGCCACAACTACTATCTGCTTTGCTTATGCCCTTGCCGGCTATCTTAAGTCAAACGACATCAGCACTTTCACTGCTCCTCCAATTCATCATGCTTACTGGTTACTGATCGGTCTCGGCATATGTACCCTAGCAGATGTAATCTTGTGTCTTCGTTTTGTTATCGGGGGAATACTTTTCTTTCTAGGTCATATTTCTTACATTATCTTTTTCTTGACCTTGGGTGGTTTTCATACCGTCACTATTGTAGTATTTACCCTTCTTTGTGTTGCTGCTTTGTGTTACTTTTATCGATATTCTGCTGTACTACTGAAATATCATTTACTATTTGTCCTTTATGGGATGATCACTCTTGCTAACTTAGCCTTAGGACTACTGTTACCTTATACCTACGGTTTCTATGGGATAATACCGGCGATTGCATCCATCTTACTAGTCGTATCTGACTTTTTTTTAGCAAGAAATAAACTATTTGAAGAAACAAAATTTACTAAGCGCATAGCCTTAAGCTTTTATTTTGGTGGACAGTATCTGATGGCAATGACGCTTTATCTTGCAAATATATAAGAAAAGTGTCATATACACTCTCACGTCTTTTTTTTATACCTACAATTTGAATTCAACTCGCAGGCTCCACAGGAATGCTGTTGGCAATCTAAGGTATCTCTTCCTTGTTTACTCAATCCAATAAAACCTGAGATTGATTTTAAGGGTGTTAATAAACAATGATTGCTAGCAACAACTCCAAGATGATTCTTTGCATCAAGCTTTTCTAAGAACTGCGGTTGAAGAGTCAATGGCAGATCACCGTATCCGATACCGAATTGCCAATTGATCTTATACTCTGGATATTCCTCTGCCAAAGCATGCTCTGCCATAAAACGTACCTCTTCCACTGCTGCATTCGCCATAGCATCATAGATTAAGGCATGTAACATCTCACCGTTAGCCTGTGCTCGATCAATCAATTCATCCACCCCTGCAGATAAGGTAGCACAGCTAAATGCAACCTTCTCACAAGAAGATAGATGTTTCCTAATCGTATTCCCTAGAAACTCAAACTCACCATCTGCTGTCATTAGTTTATCTTCTTGAGTTTTTAAATCAAACACCCGATAATAGAACTTCGGATCAACAACCTGTAAGAATTCCTTCTCACAGCAATCTATCTCATACAACATATTATCATCTGGAATATTCCCCCGATATCCTAGATAACGATATGTTTCCTTTCTGTTAATGGTCTTTTGCTTTTCCATGCTGTCCTCCTTACAACTTCAATCAATGAAGAAACAAATATATAGACTGCTAGTTTCTACTAAGTTCGACCTTATTAATAAAATCATGAACTACTTGATAATATCTATCATAATCTACGACACAAGCCAATGCATGTTTGGCTTCTTTTTGTAAAAACAATTCTTTTACACCAACACGTTGCTCATACATATCGACCGACATCTGTGTCGGAACATAGTCATCACTATCACCATGAATAAAAAGGATTGGTGTTTTACTCTGCAAAGCTCCAGTTATAGGTGATACATCACATACCTTAAACCCTGCTCGTAAGTTGATAAAAAATTTTGCAATCGAAAGAAAGGGTTGACATGGCAAATGATAATAAGACCGTAGCTGATGCTTTAGTAGTTCTCCTAAATCAGAATAACCACAGTCAGCAATAGCTGCAGTTACACGATGATCTATCTCTAAATGACTTAGCACCGTAGCTGCACCCATCGATTCACCATGGGTTATTATTTGGACTTCCTTACCATAACAATGATAGCACCAGTCTATCACAGTCTTTAAATCATATTTCTCATAATATCCCATGGAGGTAAACTTCTTATCACTATTTCCATGATTACGATGATCATAGATGATTGCTGTATAACCCAAATCCATTAAGATTTTAGCATATACGATAGATGCAGTCTTACTTGCTTTATATCCATGGCAAAACACAGCAATTTTATTCCTATTTTCTTGCTTTTTTGTTAATTCATTGTTCAACACATAACAAGAAAGACGGTAGCCATATTCACTTTCAATCCAAAGCTCTTCCTTTTCTAATCCTTTATAAAATACTTCTGGATATCGTTTCGTTTTCATCTCCCGTTCATAGATGGCTTTCTCATCACGCACTTTAGGATATAAAATCAGTTGTGAGATAACAAATCCAGTGGTTAATATTAAGATTAGTAAGATACTAAGTATCATTAAGATAATTTGAATCATATTCATCCGATCCGAGTACATCATACTCCAAAAGCATGTTATATTGAAATTTATTCACAGATAGCCTGAACAATTAATCGCATAGTACCACTTTCCTGGCAAGTTACTAAGGTAAGCGTCTTGATTCCAGGCGTATCTTCTACTACCCAGACATCCGTAGGTTCAACCACAAATGATTTAGTTACCTTATAGATATACTCATTCCCCATTAGGTCAGTAATCTTGATTTCATCACCTATGCTTAGCTCATCCAAATTCTTGAAATAAGGGCCACTGGTACCTCCTCGGTGACCTGCAATTGCACTATTTCCTACAGCCCCAAGTGGTTTGGTTTCTGTCATATGCCCAATAGCAACACCTAGATTAGCATCCGAGGTTCCTTCTACAATTGCATAAATTAAATCAATTTTCTCAATTTCAACTAATCCAATTACAGTTTGTCCAGATAATCGATTCTTTATATTCCCTGCGGTCTGAGTGTCTTCCACTACCTCATTTTCTTCCAATGCTATGTATTCTGTACCAGTAAGGTTATTCTGGATAGGAGTTGGTGTAACTTCCGTTTGATTATCTACCAGGTCGATTTTACTTCTATTCTCCTCTAAGATATCATAGAAGGCATCTTTTAATCCTTCCTGACGATAGGATGAATATGCCTGCCTTACAATTGGATATAGAAAAACAGCCAACCCTAGTACAATTATAATTCCGCCAATTACTTTTCTCTTCTTCATATTAACCTCCTATCCTCTGTCTGCTAAAGCTTCCAGCCCTACTTTGAAAGGGCTGGTTCTTTTGCATCATTATTGTTTGATTTTTTAACTACGATAACGTATGACATATACATATGTTCCTTCCATCATGGATATCTCAAATTCTTTCTCAATTCGATAGTTTCTACCGCTTGCATACTTTCTTACTAATTCCTGATTGTGTGTATATAGCACTAAAATTCCATCCTCTTTGAGATGGACTTTTGCTTTGTCAAAAAACATCTTATAAGTTTGGGCTAGCTCTCTCTCACTGACTAGACGGCTTACACTTGGCATATTCGTAATGATTTCATCAAATAAATACTCATGTTTAAAATCAAAGAAATCGCGGTTGATATAGTTAACAATCACGTCTGCTTTTTTCGTATTGATACGAGCTTTATCAATTGCATCACTTAAGGAATCAATACCATACATGCTCTTAGCTTTCACAGCCAGATTGCGTTCAATTAGCATGGTACCTACCCCACAAAACGGATCTAACAACTGCGCATTTTCTTTTAGATAAGGTTTGGCCAACTCCACACAAAGAGCTGCATTGCTTGGATGTATGCTAGTAGGAAGCACTTCCTTACGATAGTTAAATCTTTCATCTTCCAAAGTGAACAAGCGTAATAATACGTTAAACTTACCTTCTTTGTTCTCTATTAGTCGTAGTTCAAACTCATAATGATTCACGGAGTTGAGTAGTTTTCGCTCTGACAAATGTTCAATTTCACTACTCAACCTCTTGATAAATGCTATCTTCTTATCGTTATCCATCTTTGTCTTAATTTCAAGTCGGAAACGGTATGCAGCTTCACCTTGATGGCGCTCTTCTAAAAACTTAAGGATTGTCCCATCTGCTATCATCTTGGCTGCAAAAACCACATCATTTGGAACAGTCTTCATACCATCCACTGCAAAAAGCAGCTCTCGGTAGGTGCGAATCAATAAGATATCTCTTAATTGATTTGTCTTTACCATAACCCCTGCTGTAAACTCTTTTTTTGCAGCCTTACCTAATTGTGAACTTGTAATGTGTATATGATTACGATTACATAATAAAACAAGTTCATTGACACAATCATAGCCAGTAAATCTATGTTTCATCTTTTCAGCATCATGAAGTATCAATTGCTCGACTAAACGAAGCTCTTCGGTCAGGTGTTTCTTGTTCTCTTCAGTAATTTGAATACTTAACAATTCCTCATAACGTAGTTGCAACTTAGGAAGTAAGCTCTCGTACTCAAGATTGCTTAGGGCTTGAAGATATGAGCTCTTAACAAACATTTGTGTTTCCTTCTCATATGCATCGTACAACAGCTCTAGAAACTTAAGTTCCCCTAAAGTTCCCATAATAATAGCAGTGTTTTTTCTTACCTTGGGATCCTCATGTTTCAATAGTTCAGAAAATATCCCATCATTACCAGCGACTACATAGAGCAAGGCCTCTTTGTTGTGGCTATTCTTTGTTTCATCTTCGCGCAGTATTTCCTTTAATTTGATTAGGTTGGCACGAACTTCTATCCCATTAACTATATTCTGAAAGGTTTCCCTTAGCATACTACTATATACCTCACTATCCTAAATTTAGATAATATTATATCTTTTATTATGATAAATGTAAACCTTACGTGCGTGATTTGAAAAAACCTATGGTCTTTACCCTTAACGTATGATATAATTTACCCTTGTCTTAATTGATTATACGATATAAATTATCAATTACATAGTTTAGTACTTGAAAGGAGTATGAAATGCAAGCGATACGTTATGTGTCTAAAAATGAAACTGAACAATATCCTGATGATTACAGAACGATAGCAGAAGCAATTAAAAGCGTACCTGTCGATAATAAAGTGAAGGTTACTATCTTTATTAGAAAAGGGGTCTATCGTGAAAAGTTAATCATTGACCGTCCATTCATCAGTCTCGAAGGGGAAGATCTAAAAGAAACCATCATTACTTTTGATGATTATGCCAATATGATGATGGAGGATGGGTCTAAGAGAGGAACGTTTCGAACTCAAACAGTTTTTATCAATACACATGACTTTACTGCTAAGAATATAACTTTTCAAAATGCATCTGGTTTTGGTAATAAGGTAGGTCAAGCTATCGCCCTCTATGTAGATGGGGACCGTATCTTTTTTGATCATTGTCAATTTCTAGGGAGTCAGGATACTTTATTTACAGCACCACTTCCTCCAACGCCAAATCAAGTAGGTGGTTTTACTGGACCGAAGGAATTCGCACCACGTATTAATGGCCGCCATTATTATCATGATTGTTACATTCGTGGTGATGTTGATTTTATCTTTGGTAGTGCTACAGCATACTTTGACCACTGTGAAATTTTCTCCCAAAAAAATGACGATCTTCCTCCTGCCAAAGAAGGAGAAGAACAAAAAGTATATGGCTATGTTACTGCTGCCAGTACCGCCAAAGACCAGGGATATGGCTATGTATTCAATCATTGTATCTTAACAAGTAACTGTCCAAAGAAGAGTGTTTATCTGGGACGTCCTTGGAGAAATTACGCGAAGACCATCTTCATGAATTGCGAACTAGGAGAACACATCCGTGATGACGGATGGGATGATTGGAATAAAGCAGAAGCTCATGATACCATTCTATATGCAGAGTATAATAACACTGGAGCTGGTGCTGCTGGCTTATATAACAATCAGCGTGCACCATTTGCTAAACTCTTAACGGATAAAGAAGCCTTACATTATACTAAAGAACTAGTGCTTCGTGGAAACGATGGCTGGTGTCCACAATAAGTAGAAAAAATAGTAAGTTTATTAAGAAAAATTACGATTAATTAACATTTATCAACAATAAAATAAAACAGCAAGTTGCCTCGCTTGTCATGAAGGATCGTGAGCGTGTTCACATCTTGTGGCATAGAGACGGGGTTGTTGACACACTTTTATGTGTCAACAACCCCGTCCTTATGTTATTTACTAATGTCACTTAAATCTCAACTTCCTTTGAATAATCAATGTTATCATAGCGGAAACCAAACATATGATAGAAGTCTTCCCAGTAGCCATCAATATCTGCAATTTCTTTCAAATTCTCTTGATTCACAGTATCCCAAAGATATTCTACCTCAGTCTGAACATCTTCCCGTAATTCATAATCATCCATACGGATATACCCTTGTTCATCGGTTAAGATATCTACCTGACGAAAACGTTCATAGAACAAACGATCCATCTGCTCAATACAACCTTCATGGAGGCCCTTTTTCTTCATAACGGTATAGAGAATGCTAATATATAGTGGAACCACAGGAATTGCTGAACTCGCCTGAGTAACCAATGCTTTGTTCACCGCAATATATGCTTTCCCGTCAAGTGCTTGCATATCCTGGTTGATCTTTAAGGAGGTCTCATACAAGTCTCTTTTCGCCATACCAATGGTACCTTGATGATAGATTGGATAGGTTAGTTTTGGACCTATGTAAGAATAAGCGATCGTTCTAGCACCTGCTGCCAACACATCTGCTTGCCTCAAGGCATCCATCCATAACTTCCAGTCCTCGCCCCCCATAACCTTAATGGTGCCTTCCTCCTCTTCTTTCGTAGCCGCAGCTATTGTAACAAGGGATAGCTCATTCGTACGAAGATCCAAGGTACGGTTAGTATAAGGTTCATTCGTAGTTTTTAAAACAGAAGAATAGGTAATACCCTCTGCTGTTGTTCTTCTTGGTGCAGCGATACTATAGATGACTAAGTCCACCTTACCTAAATCTCTCTTAATTGCTTCTATCGTCTGCAATTTGATTTCTTCTGAGAAGGCATCTCCATTGATAGACTTTGCATAATAACCGTCTGCTTTGGCATGCTTTTCAAAAGCAACTGTATTATAGTATCCTGCTGTTGCTGTACGTGTATCCGTTGCAGCTTTTTCAAACATAACCCCAAGAGTTGCAGCACCATAAGTGTAGGTAGTAGCGATTCGGCTAGCTAAACCGTATCCTGTAGATGCTCCGATAATCAATATCTTCCTCGGGCCTTCTTTTTTCTCATGACGCTTGACATACTTTATTTGGCGAATAACACTTTCTTCACATCCGATCGGATGGGCTGTTGCACAAATGAAACCACGTACCTTTGGTTCAACTAACATAGTTTATATCTCCTTTAATTTTCAACCAATCGAATATCTAATCCGCTAAGATAAATCTTGCCAGTAATATAGATCGTTGGTAAACCTTCTTCAAGATAAACAGGAACTGAATTGGATACACCACTTGCTCTTACCTTAAGATCTGTTTTCACAGCAATTTTCTCAGGAATACGAATACAAATACCACTCATCCATTCTTTACAGTGAATTATCAACCCATCAATATCTTCAATATTTCTTAAATCCAGATCAATTCCGCTCATCTTTGCTGATAATGTGATCTTCTTTACTACTTTATTCTCAAAACTCAACTGCTTTCCACCCATCGTGAGAACATACTGGTATTCTCCTTCAGGTAAGGTCATCGAATTCGTCTTTTTCGATAAATACATGGATACTAATTTCAGTGCACCATTCACTGCTGCTATGGTAACGATAGCTTTCGCAATTTTCTTTCCTGTGGATCTTTTCTTTACTGCTACTACGATTGGTTTTGTATTTTTATTCATAGGAACACCTCACATATAATATTATATACCCATTTTACTAATACATCTCGCGTCAATCGAAACATTTTTTCCTCTTAAGCATTCACTTCTGTCGCTCCAATAATATGTGCAACTTTGCTAGACTCATGAATCTTAAGGGTTCCGCTACAATCCACAGTATCCACCTCGCAGCCTGGTCCAATCACAATATTATGCCCATTCACTGTTTGAGCACTTACTCCGCTTAATTGAATGCTGGTAGCTTCGATGGTTGTAATTTTACTGCTACAAGTACTATTAACAAGATTAATTTTCTCCAATAATCTCTTAAAGCCATTCACCGTTTTACCATAACTATTAATTTCTATAGTATCACCGTATACTCCTCTTACCTTAAGGCAGCCTTCTACCTTAAGAGAATCAGCATATAGATCCCCACCTGAGTTTAGTAGACCTTCACAATACATGGATTCCGCTTCTACCTTCTGGTTATCTTTCATATTGATAACTCCCTCAATCGTAATCCTTTTAGCCCGAATATTACCGTAGATATCACATACTCCCTCACAATCAAGATGATTCGCTTCAATATATCCTGTACTTTTAAAAACACCTTCTACTACGATCTTATCTGCTTTAATATCCCCCTTGTTCGAACCCACTCCCTCAATCCGTAGATCCATAAATTGACCACCATTCATACTACCGATACCTTCAATAGAATAATTATTCATACTACCCTCCTTCATAAATCTTGTCTTCTATGTCAATCTTTGCTCATTCCTTACTTATCGAAACATATCCTGATACTTGAACTTCACATCATTGGACAGTTCCCGTACATTACGCTGATATACCACTTTCATCCGTTCATCCAAAACAGCCATCTGGTCTTCCTTTATCAAGATTGAATAAAATTGATCCACCATCTGTACCAGGGTAATCGTCATCTCAATCAGCTTATGATGCAAATTAGCTGAATGTATCGTCCGAATAAACTGTACAAGCTGGTCTGTATCAAGTTCTAGCTCTTGCTTCACCTCAGAAGCTAACAGCATGATTAATACTTCTACGTATTCATAGGAGTCACGTTGTAAGACATCCTCAAAAAGTTTCCAAAGCTCTATATCGAGTTCTGTTACCCTTATAAGTTCCTCTTTGGAATAGGTAGTTTTAGAAACCTCTGGAGATAGTAATTTGGCCAGTTCCTCAAGTGAATACTTATCTTTTAACTCTAAGATGGAATGTATTCTACTTAAAATCTGTTCCCGCGGAAAGAATGTCTCCTGACCAGTAAAGGAGGATTGCTTAATAAACCATTCTTCTGGTATCAACCTCTCTCTCTTCCAACGATAAAGCTGACCATATGATATTCCTGTCATCGCAAGTAAATCCTTTTTTGATATATACATTATAATCTCCTCTTAGATGCAACTACTTTTTCTGCCAAACAAGACGCTTGACATCTCTTATCTTTTATCAGCGTAACATTGTTTTATTTCATAATATGAGTGTAACATAACATTGTTACGCTGTCAATAAAATTAGAAGAGTAAATTAGCAAAGTTCAATTTGTTCTTCTGCTCACATGAAAAAAGTTGTATGAGACCATGTCTCATACAACTTTTACTTCTATATTTCGTGGATAAATAATCCACTTCTTAGCTTAGGTTCAAACCAAGTTGATTTCGGTGGCATCAACTGTCTGGCATCTGCTACTGCAAATAGTTCTTGAATTGAGGTTGGGTACATAGAAAATGCTACTTTGCAATCTGAGGAAACTCTCTTTTCCAATTCGCTCAGTCCACGAATTCCACCAATAAAATCAATTCTAGAATCTACTCTTGGATCCTTGATACCTAATATTGGTTCTAATAAATAATCCTGCAAGATTGAAACATCTAAGGATTTCACTGGATCAGTTATCTTACACAATTCACTCTTGGCCTGTAGCTCATACCATTGTCCCTTAAGATACATTCCAAAGCTGCATTTTCTGCTTGGTTTAACAGGCTCTTGGCTTAGTTTTAGCTCAAATCTTTCGCCAATCTTAATAAGCATTTCTTCTTCTGTCAGACCATTCAGATCCTTTACCACACGATTATATGGCATAATCATTAACTGATCCTCTGGGAATAACACAGATAAGAAGGTATTGAATTCTTCAGTACCAGTATAATGAGCAGACTCAAATCTTCGATTCAAACCAACCTTCACAGCGCTTGCTGCACGATGATGTCCATCCGCAATATAGATCTGAGAAGTATTCATAAACTCCTCTTTAATCACAGCAATCTGTTCCTTCTCATGGATTCTCCAAACCTTATGGGTTATTCCATCCTCTGAGGTGAAATCATAGAGTGCAGCTTCTTGCTTTTTAGCTTCCACAATGGAACGAATGATTGCATTGGAACGATAAGCTAGAAAAATTGGTCCTGTTTGTGCATTCATCGTATCCACATGACGAATGCGATCTCTTTCCTTGTCTTCTCGTGTGTTCTCATGTTTCATGATCACATTATTCACATAGTCATCAATGGAAGCACAGGCAACAATCCCTGTCTGGGATCTTCCTTCCATAATTAATTCATATATATAATAGCAGCTCTGAGTATCTTTTAAAAAGCTACCATCAGCTAACCTATCTTCATAGAGCTGTCTCGCCTTTTGATACACAGCCTCGGAATACATATCCATATCATCCTCAAACTGTGTTTCCGGCCGGTCAATATTTAAAAAAGAAAGGGCATCTTTACTTGCAGCCTCCTTTGCTTCTTTACGGTTATAAACGTCATAGGGTAAAGCTGCAACACGGTTTGCCAGCTCAACTTTTGGTCTTACACATTGAAATGCTTTGATAACAGCCACGTATTTTTCCTCCTATACTTTATTTCACTAAAGCATATTGTACTATAGTTAGAATGATATGTCCATAGGAAAAGGGCGGTATGCAAAGCTTGTATTCTGTGGTATACTCTTTAACAAGAGAAATTTACGATGTATATTTTATGATATAAGGAGACTTGTCCATGAAAAACCCTTTTAAAAAGAATACAGTATCCGGTGATTGGTTCTATATGAATTCTGAACTTATAACGGTACGCGATATTGAGAAACATCTAAGGAATTATGAAAATTTAACGACAGAGATCTGGGAGGATGCTGGTGTATTAGAAGTTTCTTTCAATGAGAAAAGCAGTCTTGATATTGAAGCCATAAAGCCATACTTTAAAGACAAAGAAGGCCAAGAATATCTTCAAAAGAATCATATTCTTGCCCTCTTTATGGTAACTTTTCAGTCAGCCGATTATGATAATATCATACCTGTGATGAAACATATTACGAAGAATTTAGGTGGTTTCTTCTGTGAAGATACCGAGGATTTTTCAACTCTTATACACTAACCTTTTTATCTAGCATCCAGGCCGTTGCAAAGTAGAATATTAACATGACAACGGCTGAAAAGATGCAGCCATAGTAATATGATGACTTGCTCATGACATCAAAATCAATGACTAAATTTTCTATTTTACTGATAATAAAGTTAATACCAAAGAAGAAAGCGATACTTACCAATGCCTTTCCTTTGCTGTTAGATAGGAAGGTAGAACTTAATGTGATAGAAGCCATACCAATAACCATAATTCCAACTAACTCAACTAATAAGTAAATAATCATCGTAATAACAAAAGCCATATCAATATTTGCTTTAAAAAATATCTCGATTAATTCTTGTAAAGCCTCAACGGCCTTTGCAATCTCATTATATTTTACAAATACAATACCGACGTTCACCAAAGTAAAGGTCAACAAAGCAGCTGCTGTTATGAAGACATAGATGACAGAGGATAAGACTTTTGCTCCAACAATCTTATAGGCAGAATTAGGGGTTAAGAATAGCATATAACTTTGTTTCGTTTTTAAATCATTTGAGAATGTAAAGATACACTCAAAAGTAACAAATAAAACAGCACCAAAAGATATCAGGCCGAACAATCCCATACTTAAGCCCAGAGCACCATCTTTTTCGGCAAATAATCCATATAGAAATAAAATCTCAAGTACCGCTAATGCCACTAAGATAAGGATTTTTGAAAACAACTGCTTTCGAAACTCATATTTCATTAATTTAAACATAATTTCTCCCCCTGCTTACATGTATGCATAGATTTCTTTATATAAATCTACGATTGATTTTTGATGTTGCGCACGTATATTCTCTGCTTCTCCTGCTAAGACAAGGTTTCCTTCCTTAATAAAGATAGCATTATCAATGATCTTCTCTAGTTCATCCACAAGATGGCTGGAGATAATCAAAGTCGCGTTGTCCGTGGCAGCTTCTAACATTGCATTAACAATATGTTCTCTTGCAATGATATCAATTCCATTCAAAGGTTCATCAAGCAAATAAATCTCAGCTTTTCTTGCTAATGTGGCAGCAATTTTTAATTTAGCTGCAAGACCGGAAGAAAGATTCTTAGATTTATCTGTCATATTCAATCCCATACGAGTGATTAACTCTTTGTACTTAATGGGATCAAAATCATCGAAGAATTCCTCGTAATATTTACCTACATCATGTACAGTCATGAAATTATAGAAGAAGGGTTCCGTTGACATATAAGCGATTTTACGCTTTGTTTCTACTCCAATTGGCATCCCCTTGTAAGTGATAGTTCCCATGGTTGGCTTAATTAGTCCAGCCACCATCTTCATCCAAGTCGTTTTTCCACTTCCATTTGGACCTAGTAAGGCATAAATCTTACCTGGTTCAACATCAAAGCTAATGCCCGCTACAGCTACCTTACCTAAGTAGCGCTTTACAACATCTCTTGTTGATAACATCTGATCTCTCCTTTATACACATTCATATTTTGCATTTTTTCTGAGAATAAAATCTTGGATTCATAATCAGAACGCAATCCAAAGAGTGAGGGTGTTATTTTCATTCTTTCACTCTTTCATCTATAATCTTTGTCAATTCTTCTTTGGTAAATCCTAGTTCCTTCATCTCCTGCAGGAATGCCGTTACTACTTCATCTGCCATCTCTTTTCGGATCAAAGAAAGTTTGGATTCGTCTTCTGTAACATAAGTACCGACTCCTCTCCTGGTAAAACATAATTCCATCTGCTCGAGCTCTCGATAGATTCGGCTTACTGTGTTTGGATTAATCTGATACTGTATTGCCAAATCTCTTGCGGAAGGAAGTTTATCACCCAGATTAAGTCTACCATGTATCATATCTTTCTTAATGCTACGTATTACTTGAACATAAATAGGCATTGTATTATTAAATTCCAATGGTACCCTCCTTCTACTATACTCCCATACCCCTTTACTAGTGCACTAGCTACATAATACACTCATTGTATAAAGTTGTCAATCACATTTATTGTATTCTAATCTTTTTCTAATAATTGCTTTCTATAAGTATACAACTGCTAAATCGCAGGATAGGAGAAAAGTTTTATTTGCATTTCCACCTTGAATGGTTATAATAAGAACTAGTAAATTATTGGAGGAAAAGCATGAATACTATACTATTTGATTTAGATGGTACCTTATTGCCAATGGATCAGGAGATATTTATTAAGATATATTTTAAGCAATTAGTCATGTACTTTGCGCCACTTGGTATCACAGCAGAGAATATGGTAGCAGGTTTGAATGAAGGGATTAAGGCCATGGTAGGAAACGATGGAAGTATGTCCAACGAAGAACGTTTCTGGAGTGAATTCTCCAAACACTTAGGCCCAGACATTATCAGTTTAGAGCCAGAATTCGAGAAATTTTATCAGAGTGCTTTTCGTCAAGCTAAGGCTTCAACAAACGCAAGTGAACTGACCAAGCAAGTAATTCAAAAAGCAAAAGAAAAAGGCTTTACTATCGTAATTGCTACCAATCCTTTGTTTCCTATGGTTGCTACTCATGAAAGGATTGCTTGGGCAGGCTTTTCACCGGAAGATGTTTTTTATATTACTACTTATGAGACAAGTTCTTACTGCAAGCCAAATTTAGATTATTACCGTGAGATCCTTGCCAAGATTGGGAAAGACCCATCAGAATGTATGATGGTAGGAAATGATGTTAAAGAGGATATGGTTGTTGCTGAGCTCGGAATGAAGCGCTACTTAATCACCGATTGTTTGATTAACACAAATAATGAAGATATTACTGAGATTCCTCAAGGTAGCTTAGAGGATTTCTTAACATATTTGGATCATATCACATTAGAACAATCAGCAAACTGCCTTTCTTGTCATGAATAAGCAAAACACCCAAGCAGCTTGATTGAGTATAAACTCAATTTCGTGGCTTGGGTGCTTTAATGATACAAGAAGTAAGGCAGCTATGGCCTTAACTTGTTTAGCTTTTTATTAGTTCTTTATTTGTAAGTTTAACTCTTCGCTTTTTCGTTTGTGATGTGTATTAACTTCTTATTCACTAACTGATCTTTGTTTAAGAATCTGGCATCACTTCCGAATCTCACTTCAATCAAGCGAACATCTGAATTATCATACACTTCTCCCTTACCAAAATACTTATGAAGGATGATATCATGTTGTTTTAAGTTATTGATTGCATCGCGTAAAGCTTTCTTTTCTAAACTTTCTTGCTGTACCGGATTGTGTTGCTTATCAACAATATGCTCTTCCAAATCGATAGCTTCTAAGGTTGCTGCAAGACCTAAATCCTTAAACGCATTCTCTTCTTTGGATTTGATTACATATACTTCTGATTTTAAATTTGTTTGTCGAAGTATCTTATCACGTTTGGAAACACGACCCACTTGTTGTTTTTTTACTTCCAAGGAAAGGTCATTATCACTATTTTCTGATTGACTATCTGCTAATTTATGATCTTCTTTTGATTTAAGAGTGACTTCTTTTTGATTTGCTGCTTTTTTTGATGCAGGAACAGCCTTTGTTCCCCCATCTTTTTTTCTAAGATAGAGATAGATGCCTCCGCCAGCTACTGTAAGCACAGCAATAGCAATTACAACATATTGCATCATCTTATCATTACCCTGGCTCTTAGCAGTTTCCTCGGTCTCAACCACTGGTGCTATGGTTGGATTAACTGTAACTTCGCTAACTGTTGGTTCAGGTGCTATGGTTGGTTCGGGTGTTGGTTCAGCAGTAGGTGTAGGTGTAGGTGTTATGACTACTCCTGTTTTTTGAATATATGTACTAGTAGCGAAACCTTCCAGTTCTTTACCACCATAAGTAAACCTTATTTTGTACCAAGGTTTGTTTCCTACGTTCTTGGAACCAATAATCGTTACGATGGTACCCTTGGCTAAAGAAACACCTTTTCCACCCACCATAACCTTATCTTTATCCGCTCCTGCATCGATACGAATGTTGACACCACTGGTTACCTTTCCTTCATAATACTCAAAATTATCTGCTTTATCAGAAGTACTTGTATATAACCGTGTCTGAGCATTTACACTAGTAGTAAACATCATCATTGACATAGCAAAACAAGCACAAAATAATGCCTTCTTTATCACCTTGCCTTTTACAAACAAACCCTTCTTCATCCCATGCCCCACTTTCCGCAAATTATTCTATTAGAAGCTTCCTATAACCCCATATTTACAAAAAAAGCCAAAAACTGTATATATTTCTATTGTATCAGCGTGAATAGCTTATGTCAATGGCGACTGTGATAGATTAGCTGCCTTCTGACTTACCATATAGATGATAAACTGTTGAGCTGTTCTTCCTGACAAACCACCATGACTTAACTCCCAAGCAGTGGCTTTTTGTAGTAATTCTTCTCTAGGAAGTCCAAACCCATCGTACTTCTTCGCAAGTTCGGATACAATCTCATAATATTCTGCCTGTGTTGGAGCGGAGTAATTAATGGTAATACCAAATCTGGCAACCAAGGACAATTTCTCCTGCATAGTGTCAGAGCGGTGCAGTTCATCCTTTGATATGTCCGCTCGATCACTCCAGGTTTCTCGGATCAAATGTCTACGATTTGAGGTTGCATAAATTAGTACATTGTCAGGCTTTGTTTCAAGACCACCTTCAATGACTGCTTTTAAATACTTGTATTCAATCTCAAACTCTTCAAAGGATAAATCATCCATATAAATTATGAACTTATAATTTCGATTTTTTATCATGGAAATAACCGCAGATAAATCCTCAAACTGGTGCTTATAAATCTCAATCATACGC
>JAEYWQ010000129.1 GCA_023428885.1 Bacillota bacterium | reverse complement strand
AGATACCACCAAACCCGTAGATGGATGGTGTTTCAAATCCAAACACATTACGAAAGAACTTAGTTATGATACCGCTACGCCCTCCAAGTACAATCCAGGAATAAGCCCCAATAAAGGGTGGAGACAGCATGGAAATAATAATTAGGATATCCATGAACCCTTTAAATTTCATCTTATAGACTGTTGTGAAATAAGCAAGTGGTGCTCCAATGGCAATTGCCAGTATCGTTGTACATGTGGTAACCAGGAAACTGTGGCCTAAAGTCCTATAATAATATTTCTTTTGAAAGAATTTAAGAAAGTTCTTTAGTGTAAAGTCTTGTGTATTTGGATCTTTAAAACCACTTATAAACAAGGAAAACAATGGATATACTAAAAACAATGCAAATACCAATACGATAATTATTGTGATTACTGTCCAGAAATTAAGGTTGAAACGTCTTTCCTTCATCATTATTCACATCCTTTGATTAAACTTTGTTTACCGTCCTCAGTAAAGATATTTATCTTGTTTACATTCGGTTGTAAAGATATTTTTTCTCCAACCTGATAAATTCTATCACTCTGTCCTAAGTCCTGGGAATACTCAATCGAAGGTTGTTTATCAAGAACCATACCTTTTCCAAACTCCAACTCATAATTTGTATACTTACCTAAAAAAGTTCGGTTCTTAATTGTTGCCTTTATCCCTTGTTCACTGACCATGAATTCTTCTGGCCGAACTGAGATAATTACCTTCACACCTTCTTGATTATCCTTCAGATTTGGCACATATAGCCTAGATCCGTCATTAATTTCAACATATGCCCCTTGCTTGTCCTTACCGTATATACCATGAAAGAGATTGGAATGTCCGATAAAGGTTGATACAAATACGTTTCTTGGTCTTGTATAAATCTCTTCAGGTGTTGCTACTTGCTGAATCACTCCTTCACTCATAATAGCAATTCGATCTGAAATTGCTAGTGCTTCCTCTTGATCGTGGGTTACATATACCGTTGTAATGCCTACCTGCTTCTGAACATCACGGATTGCGCTTCTCATTTCAATTCTTAACTTAGCATCTAAGTTTGAAAGAGGCTCATCCATCAAAAGTACACTGGGATGTATGACAATAGCTCTTGCAAGTGCTACTCTTTGTTGTTGTCCACCAGACAATCTCTCAGGAAGACGATCTTGATAATCACTGATTTTTACTACGTCTAGTATCTGGTCTACCTTTTTTTTCATTTCTGCCTTATTTATTTTCCTAATCTTTAATCCGTATTCGACGTTTTGCCTCACCGTTAAATGAGGAAAGATTGCATAGCTTTGGAATACCATACCAATATTTCTCTTATGTGCTGATATATTATTAATTACTTGATCATCAAACTTAATCGTGCCCCCTTCAATGCTGTTAAAACCCGCTATCATTCGAAGCAAGGTCGTCTTACCACAGCCGGAAGGGCCCAACAGAGTAAAAAATTCACCATTTTTTATCTGTAATGACAAATCTGGAATTATGGTTACATCACCATATTTTTTTACTACATTGTCAATATTGATTGCATTACTCATCGTTAATTTCTCCTTTTACATGAACCAATGGTTTTAACAAACCAAGCTCACAAACAATGTTATGAGCTTGGCTCTTACAGTTCATCCATCCATTGTCACTGTTCGTACAACCATGTTCACTGTTTAGTAGCTGATAAAGATATCATTAAATTTTTCTAGCCATTCTTCTTTCTTCTCAACGACTAATTCTTCATCATCGTAGATGATATTCATCTCTTCTTTTGGAGTTAAATAACTTGGTGCTTCTACGTCAGTTCTAACAGAGCGACGGTTTAACTGTGTTACAATAATGGTCTGTGCATCTTTACCTGTAATAAAGTCGATAAAACTTTTTGCATTTTCCATATTCTTAGCATTTTTGATAATATAAACACCATCCGGTTTAGAGATAACGCCTTCTTCCATATAAACAATTTTTACTGGTGCTCCATCAGCTACATATTTCGCTGCACCTTCTTCAAAGGTAAGGCCAACAACATATTCACCATCAGCGACACCTTTATATACTGCAGATGATCCGCTTAATAGTTTTCCATTTAAGTTTTTGCAGAATTTATCAACATAATCCCAACCTGCTTCAGGGTTCCCATTACCCATCGCATATAGCATATTAATTAAGTGTTCATAAGAGGAGGAGGATTTGGCTGGATCACAATGAGCAATTTTTCCTTTTAATTCTGGCTTTAATAAATCTTCATAACCTTTAACTTCTATATCTCCGATTAAATCTGTGTTTACCATAATAACACTAGGTATATCTGTAAATCTAGTAAGAGGACCTTCTACATTCTTCATATCTTCTTGTACAAATTCTTCGTTTTTTGACTGGTAGTTTTCAAATAAATTCATCTGAGGTTTCATAGTAGAAAGTGATCCACCCCAAAAGATATCTCCAAGAGGATTTCCTTGTTCTGATTCCACCCTCTTTAAAAGTTCACCTGTACCTGCAGCGATTACTTCAACCTTAACACCGCTCTGTGCTTCAAATTCTGAAACTAAAGGATTAATAAATTCCAAAGGATGAGGACAATAAATAACTAATTTTCCAGTTGCTTTTCCTTCGTTTCCCGTATTGGTATTGCTTCCATCGTTTGTCCCCGTTTTGCCAGTATTATTATCTGTTTTACCGCAAGCGGAGAGTGAAAACACCATACATAGAACTAAACAAATCGATATTATTTTTTTCATTTTTCATATCTCCTTCTTTGTTTATTAGTTTATTTTACTTTAACTAGTGCAATAAAAAAACCTTATTTTCAGTACACATATCCTAGAAAACGAACTAACTTGAATTTTTTTATAGCATGCTAGATTAAATTCCTCCTAAAATAGTATTTGACATTTAATTAAAATTATCTATGCCTTTAAATTTTTTCGTTTTGTCTCCAAGTAATAAGGCACGAAGTGCCTTTTATTGTCTAGGAAATTCATCGGAATTTCCTAGACAATAAAAAAGACTCAAGTATCAAAACTTGAGTCTTAATATTTATCTTCCTTCATTGTAACAGTTCTTCTTTCGTCAATTTTGTAGTTTCTCTTTTGTTTCTTTTTTTCACAAACGATGTAGGTGACATTGATGTATATCGTTTAAATACTGTACAAAAATGCTTATATTCCGTAAATCCCGTCATATCAGAGATTTCATAAACCCGATATTGTCCCATATTTAAAAAGCGAATGGCTTGTTGTACTCTATAAATATTGAGCAAGTCCAGGAAGGAATGATTGGTTACTTCTCGAAATTTGCGGCTTAAATAAGAGGAACTAACCCCAAGTTCATCAGAAATCGATTCAATACTTATTTTTTCCATATAGCAATCTTTTATTTTTTGAAGTGCTTTTGATACATAACCGCTTTCTGATTGATCAAGCTTCATAAACTGATTAAAATCAATTTTGGAAGCAGTATGTTTCATATTTTCGATAACAAATTCGGTTTCCTTGCTAATATTCAGTTCTTGATGAATCTCGTGAATGATAAGGGCTAATTTTTCTTCATCAATAGGCTTAACTAAATACTCATGTGCCTTTAATTCAATTGCTTTTTTTGCATAATCAAACTCTGCATAACTTGTTAATATTATACTTTTAAATTTTACATAAGGTATAGCCTTACGTAGCATCTCAATACCATCCATCTTAGGCATCTTAATATCTGTAATAACTACATCAGGCTTGAATTCGAGAATCTTTTGTAAACCATCTTCCCCATTTGCTGCTTCCGCTACCACTACACAGTCCATACTTAACCAGTCAATGGTAAATACCAAGCCCTTTCGAATGATATCTTCATCTTCAGCAATTAATATTTTCAGCATCGCTACCTCCTGAACCTACTTCATACATGATTGGCAGGCTAATTGTTAACCTTGTTCCGATCCCAGGTGTACTATCAATTTGAATACCGTAATCAAATCCATATTTCAGCTGTAGTCTCCGGTTAATGTTATATAATCCTGTATGATTACTCTTATTGGTTGTATTTTGTAATATCTTCTGGATATCATCTAATACATTTGCTTTCATACCAACTCCATCATCTGTGCATACGATGATGATATTATCATCCACTTTATAACCACGGACTTCCACCGTTAATTGTTCTTTCCCTACAAATCCATACTTGATTGAATTTTCTATCATAGGCTGAAATAATAGCTTGGGAATGATACATTGTTCAATCTCAGGAGCAATGTCTATAGAATATTGGAAACGTCGGTTAAATCGGAACTTTAATATACTCAAATAATTTTCGGTATAAGCAACATCCTCGCGTATTGTAACCTCTTCCTGTGAGTTACTGATACTATAACGAAGCAGAGTGGATAAATTTTGAACCATCTTACTAGCTAAATGGGGCTCTAACTTACACATAAAACGTATATTTTCTAAGGTATTAAATAGAAAATGCGGGTTAAATTGAGATTCCAATTGCTTGGTTTGTGATGTAGTAACTAGCTTTACCATTTCTTTATTACGTTCAATTTGCTCTTTTAAACTAACAACCATTTGATTATAGGATTCTGCAATAATTTCAAATTCATCATTACTAAATATCTCAATTTGGGTATCCAGGTCTCCTTCTTTCGCCTTTTCAAAAGTTTCAAGTATGATATATAGATCCTTAGTCTTTTTAATTGCTATCTTTTTAGAACTTAAGAATGCCAAGAAGATCATCATAGAAAAGACGATAAGCAATACAAACACAACATATTTTAATTTAACAATCAAACTATTAAGAGACGTAATGG
>JAEYWQ010000092.1 GCA_023428885.1 Bacillota bacterium | reverse complement strand
GGGTTATACTACCGTAGCAAAACAGCTTAACTTATTGGGTATCAAAAGAAAAAAGGCACCGAATAGCCAGAGAGCATTTGAGGACTGGTATGCCTCAGCTGTGAAAAGCATACTGGATAATCCAGTCTATTGTGGCAAGATGGCATATGGAAGGCGAGTAAAAAAGAAGGTGAGCGGAACGCGAAATCAATATCGTCAGGTAAAAGGGGAAACTCCCATTATATCGGAGGGAAAGCACGAAGCTATTATCTCTGAGGAGGTGTTCGAGTTGTGTCAGATAAAACGAAAGGCTACAGGGGTTAAATTCACTTCTTCCAATGCAGCGGCACCAAGGAACCTGTTATCTGGAATACTGAGATGTCCTGATTGCGGAAGTCCTATGTATTCCAATAAGAACAGCTGGACAAACAAGGATGGCACCAAACAAGATAGATTTTATTATTCGTGTGGTCATAGTAAGGCTTGTAAGGGTGGAGAATGCAAGCCAAACAGTGTTAGAGCGGATAAAATGGAAGATGAGGTTCTGGAGTATATCCGTAATCTGGTCAATAATAAAAAGTTTGCTGATGCCATTCAAGCAAAGATTGGACAAAAGATTGATACTGTGCAACTAGATAAGGAGCTATCAGGTTATAAAGCAAGGTTGGCAGAGATACTGAATACTAAGGCAAGACTTGAAAAGGAAATCGACAATTGCCCACTGGATACACCTTACAGAGATAAGATACTTGAGGATATGAATAAACGACTCTATGGTTCTTATGCCCTGCTTGATGAAGTGGAGCAGGCTATCGCTGAAACGGAGGACAAAAAAAGAGCCGTCGAGCAGAAAGCACTTAACGAAGAAGGCGTTTATAAGATACTTTTAAATTTTAATAAAGTGTTTGACCGTCTTGATGGAGAAGGGCAGAAAAGGCTTCTAGCATCCTTTGTGCAAAAGATAACCTTAAACAAGGGTGAAAAGCTAGAAGAACGAACTATAAACTCTATCATATTTAACTTTACTGTTATTCTTGATAAAGATAATTCGTTGGTCGAGCAACAACATGTTGAAACAGTGGTATTGATGTCGAAATAGGAGAGTTCTGAAACAGTTGAACCCCTAAGGTTAGACAAACTAATCTTAGGGGGATTTTTATGTCAAAATATTCAATGGAAAAGTATATTGAAGTTATTAAGTACATACTTGAAAAAACCATACTGCGCATGATGCTACAAAACTACTGTTTTTTTTGTAATATGGAACAAAGAGTGATTTGTTTTAAAGGTAGATAACTGTTATAATATAGAAATTGAATTGAATTTATTTCTTAATGTTTGAAAATGAGATAGGTCATATGTAGGAGAGTTGCTTATGATAACGAAGAAGAGATAGGATGATTATATGGGGAAAATTGATAGACTATATGCTATTACGATGTATTTGTTGAATAATGGTAAAGCTACAGCACGTGAACTTTCTATAAAATTCGAAGTGACAGTACGTACAATTCAACGTGATATAGATTCAATATGTCAAGCCGGGATTCCCGTAGTAGCAGAAACTGGAGTAAACGGTGGCTATTACATTTCTGAGAAATGGCGTATGGATGCACATACTGCAACAACTGAGGATTACTCCAATATCCTTACTGCACTGAAAGGATATTATTCTGCAATGAACAGTTCCAAAATTAATGGAACAATTGAAAAAATCACCTCGCTAATAAAGAATCCCAATGATGAAATCATACTTGACTTTTCAGTATTGCGTGAAGGTGATAATCAGCTCATGCAAATACTTCAAAATGCTATTAAGACAAAGCACCTTATCAGCTTCGAATATACAAACACAGATAGCATTACACGAATACATACCGTTGAGCCGATAGCCATGATATATCGGTGGTATGCGTGGTATTTGCTTGCTTATTCAACTGTGAAGTACGATTACAGAACATACAAGCTTATTAGAATGAGGGATGCTAAAATAGTTGATGTTTTAATAACAAATGTACATAAAAGCGCAGAGGAGATATTACGTGACAATGATAAAAGGATACCTCAAAAGCATACTGAAATAACTGTTCACTGCAAATCAAAGGTGCGTGCCAAGGCTTTTGAGTATCTAAATGGTAAAATTACAAATGAATATGATAATGGTGATTGCGATATGACACTGTATGTCATTGAAAATGAACATTTATGGTTTGGAATGCTGTTATCGCTTGGTGATGGAATTGAGATTATTGCACCGGAGCATATCAGAAATCTCATACTGGAAACAGCAAAAAGAATAGTTTCACTGTATTAATAACTATGACATGATGCTGTCGTAGTTTATCCGTTATAATCAGAATATAAAAAAATAACGGAGGTGTCTTATGACATTACGAGAGATTAAAGAAAGCTACGCAATCTGCGGATTGGTATGTTCACTTTGCATGTATAATTTAAATTGTTCAAGATGCAGATGTAAGAGTGAACATTGCGAAATTAAAGAATGTTGCACTGAAAAAGGATTAAATTACTGCTTTGAGTGTGAAGAATATCCTTGCAACAAAGAAATGCATAAAAATTTACGAATTAGAGCTTTCAATAGTGTAGCCAGGACAGAAGGACTTGATAAATTGGCTGAATATCTCTATATAAATCATAATCGAGGGATAAAATACCACAGAGCAGAAAATCAGGTAGGCGATTATGACAGATGCAAAACTATGGAAGAAGTTATTGACCTTCTGAAAAACGGTAAGCCCAATCCATATGATGACTGTCCTACTAATTAGCAAAGCCATACTAGGAAATGGAGCAAAGATCAAAGAATTGACTAGGCAGGCAGGACTTGCAAGCATGTGTGGCTGAAAGCAGAATGCTCTGAAAAGAGCAGACAAACTAATGGTTGTAACATAAAGTGAATACTACTAATGGATATAATTAAGATACGCCATTGGTCCTGGTTTTTCCACCTGGACTAAGGCGTATCTTTTTATATAAATTACTTAGTGTTTTTCCTGCAATTCCGATAAGGTTTGCTGATATTTTTCATGGTTTTGTCCATAGCCTTCATACATCTTTATCTTCTTTTTAAGTCTTAGGTAACTATCACGTTCTGGGTGCTCTGCAATATAATCTTTACATTCTTTGGAGCAGAAACCTTCGCTGTTTTCTTCGCAAGACTCGCAACAAATAAATTGACTATGACAGTTATCATTTCTACAATTGATATAACGGTCAGATGGGG
>JAEYWQ010000079.1 GCA_023428885.1 Bacillota bacterium | reverse complement strand
TAAAGGCCATTCCAGAGTCTTTTAGTTTTTTTATCAGTTCTAATAGAATCTGCCAATCCTCTTTTTGCTTCATATCCTTTGTGTAGATATGATATTTACAATTTTGATACTCCATATCATAACCTCCTCTTAATTTTGTACTGTCATTATAATCGTACTTAAGAGATCTTTCCTGTTGTGAAGCATTTTCTTTTGTCAGGGTTGATAATTTATCATCTGTTAAATTTACTTGCCAACCGCCATTTATGACAATATTGATTTGTATTGGACTAAACTCTTTGATTTTGGGATATATCCTTCTTACTAAACTTGGTGGAAACCCATGGAATCTGGTAAATGCTTTTGAAAAAGCTTCTGGAGTTTCATAGCCATATTTCAGCGCCGCATCAATAATATGTATGTTTGAGGTCATAATTTCTTTACCTGCTAAGGTAAGCCTTCTGCATCGGACATATTCCATGATTGTCATATCACATACACTACGAAATAATTGATTCATTACATTACTGCTAATATAAAAAATACCTGCGATACGATCTAGTGTTAATTCCTCAAAAAGATTATTTTCAATATAATCAATGACATCCTGTAGCAACCTTAGGCCATGGCCCATTTCTCCTTGCTGTTTCTTTGGCATATTAGTCCCTCCAAATTTAATAATACTATTATATCAAAAGAGTGATTACAATACCTGTTAGAAATAATTTGATTTTGTCAGTATTTCTTTATTTTCAAGCTTCTGTTCGCACCATGGTCGTAAAAAACAAGAGTCACAATAACATTTTCTTGCAGTGCAAATACTCCGCCCATGATAGATCATTTGAAAATTAATACGATTCCAGTGTTCCTTAGGAAGTAGCTGCATTAGTTCTTGCTCCACCTGAACTGGATTCTTCCCTTTTGCCCAACCTAATCGCTTAGCAATTCTAAGTACATGGGTATCTACCGTTACTCCAGGTATATCATAAGCGTCTGCTAGAAATAAGGTGGCTGTTTTTCTCCCCACTCCAGATAATCTGATTAAATCATCGATAGTAGTTGGTACATTTCCTTCATACTCATATATAATTTGTTGACAGCACTGCTTCATATTCTTAGCTTTACTCTTATATAAGCCAATTGATTTTATTGACTCCTCGATTTCCTCTAACGGTGCTTTGGCCAGCTGCTCTATAGCTGAAAATCGATCCCACAAGCTTGGAAGCACCTCATAAACTTGTTTATCCGTACTTTGTGCACTTAACATAATAGCAAGTAACAGTTGCCAATCTTGATAGTATAGAAACCCTTCCTTGCTGATCCCATATTCTTGATCTAAAATAGACAATATCTGCTGTATCGATTCCTTTTTCATGTTCTCTTCACTCTTCCTCCCTCACGATACGAAGCTTCCTCTGGATGTTCCATAAATCGATTATCCTCCATCAATTAACTTCTATCGATAATCTTATAACTAATATCTTCTATCCGTTATCTTCTATCATATAACAAAACAGCCAGACTGAAAAGTCTGACTGCTTCATTCCTTACAAAGATAAGTTTATTCAATTATTTTTTCGATACATAGAACCTGCTTGATCTGATAAATTGATGATGATATTCTTCATTTGGCTATAATGATCAAGGATTACCTTGTGTGTTTCTCTACCAATACCTGAGTCTTTATAACCTCCGAAGGATGCTCCTGCTGGGAAGGTATTGTAGGTATTTACCCAGATACGTCCAGTTCTAATTCCTCTTGCTACCTTAATTGCTTTATTGATATCTTTGGTAAATACACCGCCGGCTAATCCGAAATCACTATCGTTGGCCATGTCAATAACTTCATCCATTGTCTTAAACTTAATCACCACACCTACTGGTCCAAAGATTTCCTCTCTCGCAACTCTCATATCATTGCTTACATCTACTAATAGAGTAGGTTTCATAAAGTAACCATTGACCGCATCGCCCTCGATGAATCGTTCTCCACCAGTCGCAACTCTTGCACCTTCATTTTTACCAATCTCAACATAGCTCAAAATCTTCTTTAATTGTTGCTCACTTACTTGAGCACCCATCTGAGTTGTTGGATCCAGTGGGTTTCCTACTTTTACTTTTTCAAACGCAGCAATTGCTTTCTCCATAAATTCATCATAGAAATCTTCTTGAACGAAGATTCTTGATCCTGCGGAACAAACTTGTCCTTGGTTGAATAAGATGCCTAATTGTATCCCCTCTAATGCGATATCCATATCTGCATCAGCAAAGAATATATTAGCAGATTTGCCACCTAGTTCTAGGGTAGAAGGTATCAAATTCTGGGCAGCAGAAATTCCAATTTCTCTACCAACTTCGGTGGAACCAGTAAATGCTAACTTATCAAGTCCCTTATGATGTTGTAGATATTCACCGCTCTTAGAGCCTTTACCAGTGACAATATTAATGACTCCCTTTGGTACAACATGTTCAATTAATCTCATGAATTCCAGCACACTAAGTGAAGTTGTACTTGATGGTTTAAAAACACTAACATCACCAGCCGCAAGTACTGGAGCTAACTTCCAAGCTGCCATTAGGAATGGGAAGTTCCATGGAACAATCTGACCAACCACACCAATCGGCTCTCTAAGGATCAAATTGAGTGTATTTTCATCGATCATTGTAGAGGTCCCCTCTTCTGCTCTTATCACTCCAGCGAAATATCTAAAATGATCGGATGCTAAAGGAATATCTGCACCAGTTGTTTCTCTAATTGGCTTACCGTTATCCATTGTTTCCACGGTTGCCAAAAATTCTGCATTTTCATCAATGATATCAGCTATCTTATTGAGAACCGCTGCTCTTTCTACTGGAGTTGTTTTTCCCCACGTTTTGAACGCTTCTCTTGCAGCAGCGATTGCTGCATCCACATCCTGATCTGTAGCATCTGCGATTTCAGCTAAGAACTCTCCATTGGATGGATTGTAAGTTTTCAGTGTTGCACCATCGGATGCATCTTTCCACTCTCCATTAATATATAGTTGATATTTGTTTTGTAATTGTATATTCATACTTGACCTCCACGTTCTATAAAAAAGATTAACTACTGTTAACAATTGAATTGTATATTATTATTTATTCCGTAATGTTATTGTAGCACGATTCATTTAATTTTGCAATTTTGATATTAAATTAACTATTTTACTGTTAAATATCAAACAATTTTCTATAAATTAGAAAAAAAGATTACTTAAGCCCACTTATAATAGTAGATGACAGGCGGATAAATTAGCTGTCATCCTGTCTACTCACTTTGATTTTGAGCAATCAAAAATAGTGCCAGTCCACTAAGGACTGGCACTATCATATGCTATATCTGAATTCTTTTCATAAGTTCAACACCGATTCGTTTCCCGATGCCAGCTAACAGTTCTTCTCTTTTCTCCTTTAGAACCCCATTCACATCTCTCGCTAAAATATAAATATAAAAGACTGGAAGATAATCGGAATCCAACTGTAAGATGTCAGCAATTCCGCTGATTTCCTTTAAGGTAGAAATCTTCCCCTTATGGTTGTAGAAATAAATCGGAGAATCTAATCCAATGGAAATCCGTCGAAATAAAGTTGCTGTATCATAGGTTTTAAGACCAGTAGCAGTAACGATTTGATTCGTTTCTTCTTCTACAATATCTCTAACCAAGGCTTCAAAGGAATCGATATTCATTTCTCTATAATGTCTCCATATAAAGGATAGAATAAAGCCTGAGGAACTTCTCATCGTATGCTCAAACATCTGATGCAGTAACTCTGTAGATCTTTCTTGATAAGTTAGGGCATTCTCTTTTACAAGGAGTGCTTCTATCTCATCTTTATGTTTCATGATTTCTTCTTTCACCGCATCGTCAATAATCTTAAAGTTTTCACTTCGTTTAATCAAGGAATGATAACGCTTACTATTACGTAGCAATTCTGCTAGTCTTTGTGCCAATACAAAGTCTCTTGTACCTTCCTCAATCTCGTCATTATGATAGTATTCCGTATAATATATCTGTCGCAATACAGTCAATAACCAGGAATCATTCCATTGGGAAAGTGCATTAGCCTTGATCGCTGACTTTTTATCCCCCAAGGGAAACCAAAGTCCTGAGATATCAAATGGAATGAGTACACTATCATGCCGTGTCTTTGATTCTGTATCATTTAAGAACTTCCTTACAAGGTCTTTCACAATACCCTCTAGTATAAAATCTGTTTTTATGACTCTGTGATGATAGATAATCTCTTTATAGCTATTATATCTACGTTTTACAAAGTCTTCCACTGAATTAACTGCTTTTAAAGGAACACAGAAGTAAAACTCACCCTTTTCAACAATCAGCTGCATATCACTAATAATTCTACTATATTCTACTTTTCCAGAATCCTTTCCTGAACTTATCACATCTCTCGTCACATAATCCAAACGATCTCCGTCCAAGCTAGAATCTATAATTCGATGAAGATACTTAAATGCTCCTTCTTCAGCAAAAATTCTTGATACACTTTCTAATACAAGAAGTGCAAATAAATTCTCATCATATTCCTCACCATCTGCTGTAACTGCTGCGATAATCTTACTTAAAATCCCCTCACTGATCTCGTCACCCATTTGCTCGTGTAACTTCCTATTATCCTCAAAGTATTTTGACATAATACCGACGAATTCTTTTGCATTTCCCTCTTCAGTAAGGGACTTATCCTTATACTCCAGATAAACTTTTTTCAATGCAAATTCTACAATATGACTAAAAGGAGGGTGCCCGATGTCATGTAATAAGGCTGCTGCCCGAATCGATTGTATGAGGATAAGGTGAACGACTTTGTACTGATCTGGAATATTATTCGGTATCAGAGAATGTCTCAGCCTATCTAGTTCAATCTGTGGCAGCTCTTCTGGTACCCTAGAACCTAATTTGTCTTCACAAACATCTTTCTGTTGCTTTAATCTATCTAAAATCTCAATATATTCTCTATCAAAAGCTTCAAAAAATTCGTTCAACATGGGATCCGTAGTATTCAGTAAGGATTGAAAAAACATATCCGAGCATAGTTTCATTGTACCAATAGAATGTTCAAATCGTTTGGTTCGATTGCTTGGAAATGTAAGATATACAGTCGAATTTTGATATACATCATGAAGACGATTGAAGCCAATGGTTGATACAATCCTTCTTTCATATTCTGTTAAAGCAATCATTCCATGAATGGAATCGTTCAAATAAATACCTTTTTTCAAGTCAAG
>JAEYWQ010000007.1 GCA_023428885.1 Bacillota bacterium | reverse complement strand
CATACAATGTCCTCCATTTATCTCAATCAACATAATTCATGAAATGTTTCTTGTTATAGTATACAACGATTATATAGTAACTACACATATCACGTCAAGCTTCGTCTCCTAGCTGCTCCTCTTGTGTTGTTAGAATCCTTTTTGTTAAGTCCATCTAAAAGCTATAGGAAAAACACATCTTTAACTCTAATCTTAACATTTTCGCATCTAGAATTAAGCATATTTTAACTTGACTGTAGTGGCAAATAGCTTTAAACTTAAGTTGCAGTTACCAATCTTTGTAGATTATCAATGCTGCTAAACCAATAATGGAGGATGTATAAATGGGAATTTTAACACGTTTTAAGGACATTATGTCCGCTAACATCAATGCACTCTTAGACAAAGCTGAGGATCCTGAGAAGATGATCGATCAATGTTTACGTAATTTGAATGATGATCTTGGAAAAGTAAAATCAGAAACAGCTGCTATCATGGCAGAAGAGATGCGTGCAAAGCGTGCTTTAGATGATTGCACAGAAGAAATCACTAAGATGCAAAACTATGCTGTTAAAGCGATTGAAGCTGGAAACGATGCAGATGCTAAGAAGTTCTTAGAGCAAAAAGCAAGCTTAACTAATAAGTTAGCTGGTTTAACAGAAGCTCATACGTTAGCAAATTCCAATGCTACTAACATGAAAGCAATGCATGATAAGCTAGTCAAAGACATCAACGAGTTAGAGTCTCGTAAAGATATGATCAAAGGTAAACTTGCAGTTGCAAAAACTCAAGAGCGTATTAACAAGATGGGCTCTTCAGTTACAAGCGCAAATAACTCCATGGCAAGCTTTGGTAAGTATGAAGACATGGCAAATAAGAAATTAGATGAAGCGAACGCTATGGCTCAGTTAAATAACTCCTCACCAGATAACCAAATCAAGGATTTAACTGCTAAGTATGAAACATCATCTGTAGATATTGATAATGAATTAGCAGCACTAAAACAAAGTTTAGGTAAATAGGTGAAACCCTTTGGCTGAATAGTATTAATAGAGATAGATAGGAGTCCTTATTATGGTTGTCCAATATAAATGTCCTGGGTGTGGCAATGACCTTTCTTTTGACTCAGCCACAGGCATGCTTCGCTGTCCTAGTTGTGGTCACACCATGTCAATAGATCAGGTTCCAAAAAGCGATGCCAGTCATTCGGGTCAAGAAGAGAATCCTGACGTTGGCACTTTTAACCCACATGATATTGAGGATGAATGTTCCTTTAATTATGTGGGTGAGAAGGGGGCTTCACACAGTACCTTTCACGATAGTGAAATCAAAGAGTACCATTGTAACAATTGTGGCGCCATCATAATAGCCGACAAAGATACCACAGCAACTCTATGTAGTTACTGTGGTTCTCCTGTCGTACTTGCCGATCGCCTCAGCGGAAATCTTGCTCCTGCAAAAGTAATTCCATTTCGTATTAGCAAGCAGGAAGCACAAGAAAAGTTTAAGAAGTGGTGTAAGAACGGCCGTTTTGTTCCAAACTCCTTTAAGACCGCACAACGTGTAAAAAACATTACAGGAATGTATGTTCCATTTTGGCTCTACGATATGAGCGGTAAGGGTGATGTAGACGCAACCTGTACCCGTGTGCGTAGTTATACCCGGGGAGAGTATCAGATCACTGAGACCTCTTATTTCCATGTATACCGTAAATTCGACCTAAATTACCTCAAGATTCCAGCAGATGCTTCCGAAAAGATGAATGATGAGTTAATGGATAAACTAGAACCTTATAATTATTCTGACATAAAGTCTTTCGAGATGCCCTACTTAGCTGGGTTCTTAGCTGAAAAATACAACTATAACGATTCCGATTTATATCCAAGGATTCGTGATCGTGTCAATTCATACATTAATGAATATATAAGCAGTACCATGGCTGGATATACCACCACCCGAATTAACCGTAAAGACGTAAATATAAAAGCTCATAATGCTTTCTATACAATGCTTCCAGTTTGGATGGTATATTACGATCACAATGATTCTGAGCATGTCTTTGCAATGAACGGTCAGACAGGAAAGATTGTAGGTAAGCCACCAATCGATAAAGGTAAGGTAACGAAGTGGTTTTTCTTTATGTCAGCGCTAGGCTTTGCAGGAGCTAAAATTCTTGGAATCATATTAGGAGGTGGCTTGTTATGATGGTATTGTCAAAATCAAAAGCAATCTCTAGAATTCTTAAGTTGCTACTTCTGCAAGTACTTGTTCTTGCCAGCGTCCTAAGCTTCAATAGCTTGCTGGTAAATGCGGCTGCAGTTTCTTCTACTTATATAGAAGACGATGCTGATATCTTTACAGTTAATGAAGAAGAAATTCTAACAAAGAAGATGAAGTCCCTGCAAAAAAAATATGATATGGATATTATCATACTAACGGTGGATGGTCTGAATGGACATTCAGCAAAAAGATATATTGATGATTATGTGGATGCTCACTGTGATGCTGGTCTTCTCTCAGAAGATGTTGTAATCAGTTTACGTGATATTGAAGATCGTTGGATTGAGATCCGTGGATATGGCAAGGCAATGACATATATTACCGATACGAGAGTGGATACCATCCTTGATGATATGACATCTACATTGCGTCAAGATAAGTATTATGATGCTTACTCTATCTTCCTGGATGATGTAGACACCTTTCTTGGAAGGCATCCTAATCCTCTGACTTGGACCTGGGTTCAAGCAATCATCGGCTTAGTCATCGGTGGAATTATTACTGCTGTCATGGTATCACATTCCAAAGGTAAAGTTACAACTGATAGTCGTACTTATCTGGATCAAGCCAATTCTGGTCTTGTAGCCAAGAGAGATATGTATATTACCACAACAGTTCGTCGTATTCATAGGCCTCAATCATCTTCTGGCTCAAGCAGCGGTGGTGGTGGTCGTTCCTCTGGTGGTCGTTCCTCAAGTGGCGGTGGCAGAAGAATTTAGTTTATAATAAATACACAAAGTTAGTTATTAGAAAGGTGGACTCGATATGGGTTTATTCAGCAGTCAATTTTCAAATGTCGTGGAGTGGCAAGAATTTCGCGATGATATGATCTTTTATAAATGGAACAATGATGAAATTAAAAAAGGTAGCCGCTTAATTATTCGACCAGGCCAAGATGCCATCTTCCTATACAATGGAAAGATCGAAGGTATCTTCACGGATGATGGCGATTACGATATTGAATCTCAGATTATTCCATTTCTCTCCACATTAAAAGGATTTAAATTCGGTTTCAACAGCGGAATGCGTGCTGAAGTTCTCTTTATCAACACCAAAGAATTCACCGTACGTTGGGGTACTGCCAATGCCATTAACATCCCGGCTCCGAATCTTCCAGGCGGTATACCGATCCGTTCTCATGGCACCTATAACTTTAAAGTACATGATTATATCAAGTTAATCGATAAAATTGCAGGTGTGAAAAGCAGTTACTGTGTAGAAGATGTCCGTCTTCGTATCACCTCCTTCCTAGATCAATATCTAATGAAGTGGATCGCAAAAGAAGGAAAGGATATGTTTAACTTAACCATCAGTGCTTCTGACATTGCATCAGGTATGAAGACTGATTTGGACATGAAATTGTTTGATAGTGGAATCTCAATCACTGATTTTAACATCATGAGCTTCACATACCCAGAGGAAATTCAAAAAGCCATCAATAAGAATGCTTCTCAGAGTATGATTGGTGATGTAAATCGTTATCAACAGATTAATATTGGAGAAGGCATAGCAAATGGTAATGTTCGTGGTGGTGGAGTAGCTTCTGATATGACTGGTATGATGATGGGCATGCAGA
>JAEYWQ010000001.1 GCA_023428885.1 Bacillota bacterium | reverse complement strand
ATAACAACTGCTAATATTACTAGGATTGAGGATACTGCAAATGCTGATGTGAGTTTAAACTCGTTATATAGAATTTCCACATGTAAAGGAAGGGTATTGGTCTTCCCACGAAGATGACCAGAGATTACAGAAACCGCCCCAAACTCCCCCATGGCTCTTGCGCTGCAGAGAACGATTCCATAGAGCAGGGCCCACTTGATATGAGGAAAGGTGATCCTTCTAAAAATGGTAAACCCTCTAGCACCCATCAATGCCGCTGCTTCCTCCTCCTCTGATCCCTGTGCGTTAAGGACTGGGATTAATTCTCGGGAGATAAAGGGAAAAGTAACAAAGACCGTAGCTAAAATAATACCAGGAATCGCAAATACAATTTTAATATCCAGCGCTTCTATGAAATCATGAGCCCAACCGATTCTACCAAAGGTTAGGATGAATACCAGTCCTGCGATTACAGGTGATATGGCAAAGGGTATATCGATTAAGGTTGTTAATAGCTGCTTACCCTTAAATTTAAATTTCGTTAAGGTCCAAGCAGCAAAGACACCAAAAAAAGTATTCATGATGACAGCTGCAATGGAAGCTGTTAAAGTTAGCCATAAGGCTTTTATGGTATATGTATCAAAAACAGCCACTTTATAAGCTTGAAAACCTTTTTTAAGTGCATAGGTAACAACAGCAATCATCGGCATAACTAACATAATCAGAATAAATGCAAGACTGATTCCGATTAAGATGTATTTTACGAACTTGGAACTATGTTTTTTACCTTCTCGCTTGATATTTTGATTATTATCTTCCATCACAGCCCTCCTAGTTCGTGGTATATTTACTGATATAGATTTGGATTGCATTATTAATTAAGAGTAAGGTAAAGGATAGGACCAGAAGAACCAGTGCGATTGCTGTTGCATCAGAGTATTTGAACTGCTCTAGTTTTTGCATAATCAACAATGGCGCAATCTGTGTCTCATAGGGAATGTTACCTGCAATAAAGACAACACTACCATATTCACCAATTCCTCTGGCAAGGGCTAAACCAAATCCAGTGAGCATGGCTGGAAAGATCTCCGGAAATATTACTTTTAGGAAGGTTTTCTTAGCACTTGCCCCAAGCATTAAGGCGGCTTCTTCGTACTGCTTATCAAGTTTTTCAAGTACTGGTTGGATTGCTCGAACCACAAAAGGAATTCCAATGAAGATCATAGCAATTGTTATACCGATTTTGGTATATGCAATCTTGATTCCAAGCTTAGCAAAAATACTTCCAATCCATCCTTTATCCGAATAAAGAGAAGTAAGTGCAATACCAGCAACTGCGGTTGGTAAGGCAAAGGGAAGCTCAATCAATCCATCCAATATTCTTTTAAAAGGAAATTGATAACGGACCAAAACCCAAGCTAGAATCACACCAATCACACAATTAATTAGAGCGGCGATCAGGGCACAACTGATACTCACCACATAACCGGACATCACATCCTTTGCAGTAACAACTTTCATAAATTCCTCAAACTTCAGTCCCGAGGCAGTTAAGATAACGGAAGCCATCGGTATTAAGATAATTAAGCTAAGTAAAGTGAGGGTTACTCCCATGGAGATACCAAAGCCAGGTATGACTCTTTTTTTGCGGGCTCTCCTAACTCTCATACTATGATTCCTTTTATATATCATGCCAACAACTCCTTAACTTCCTACTTCTAACAGATTGGATTATAGTATCAAATTCCCACGCTATTTCACACCAGATCAATGGGAATTAACGTGGGTTATTCATTATATTGAAATAATATTTAAAACATTACTGGGTATAAATTTGATCAAAGATAGCTCCATCTTCAAAATAATCTGAGTAGGCTTTATCCCAACCACCAAAGTCGTTAATGCTAATCAATTCGATATTCAAATCAAACACGTCTGCATATTCATTCAAAATCTCTGGATTGGATGGACGGTAATAGTTATCTCCTGCAATTCTCTGGCCAACATCTGAGTATAGGTACTCTAGATATGCTTTCGATACTTCTTCGGACTCTCTGTTTTTAGCAACTTCATCTACGATTGCTACCGATGGTTCTGCAAGAATACTGATGCTTGGTCTTACAATTTCGAATTTATCTGGATACTCATTCACAGAAAGATATGCTTCGTTCTCCCACGCAATTAGGATATCTCCCTGTTCATTCTCTACAAATGTTGTTGTCGATGCTCTGGCACCAGAATCAAGGACGGTGACATTCTTATATAAAGCACTTACGAAATCCTTAATCTGAGCTTCGTCCCCTGCGAATAGCTTATCTGCATAGCCCCAGGCTGCAAGGAAATTCCAGCATGCTCCACCAGATGTTTTTGGATTTGGTGTGATTACTTCCACACCATCTTTTACAAGATCATTCCAATCTACAATGTTTTTGGGATTTCCTTTTCTAACAAGGAATACAATGGTTGAGGTATAAGGTGAGCTATTCTTATCAAATTCATCAATCCATCCTTGATTAATCAGGCCCGCATTCTCAATTGCAGTAATATCATGTGCTAGTGCTAGTGTAACCACATCTGCTTCGTTCCCCTCTACAACGGAACGAGCTTGCTTACCAGATCCACCATGGGACTGAGTTACTGTAACTATCTGACCTGTTTTCTCTTCCCAGTACTTAGCAAACTCCTTGTTATAGGCTTCATACAATTCTCTTGTTGGATCATATGAAACATTCGTAATAGTGATTTCCTTGGATTCTTCTTTGGCACCACAGCCAGTAAGTACTCCTACAGATAAACTAAGTACCAGGCCTGCAACTAAAAACTTTTTCCCTCTCATATTAACCTCCATCTGCAAGTCAACTTTATAGGTTGATTCCTGCCTCATTATGTAGATTGAAAATCCTTATTTTCAATCCTAAAACTAAAACATATATAATATATATGAAAACTATTTCAGATTATAGTACACTAAACATACTATGTCAATATGATTTCTAGTAAATTATTATAAAAATATCATTTTTTGTATATTCATACAATACATGGCAAACTTAGATTAGCAATTGAAAGAAAAAACCTACGTATAAGAATCAAAATTCTCTTACGTAGGTTTTTTATGAATGAATATTTACTAATCAACTTTTGCTCGCCCAGCCGGTTGATTATAATATTATAAATGATGCCTACCGGATTCGAACCGATGCTCAAAGTTTTGCAGACTTCTGCCTTTCCACTTGGCTAAGGCATCACACTTTGTTTGATTACGTTTCTATCTTTGGACACATTCCCCATAGCATCCCCCCTATTGATTTTTACTATTCTTCAATGCATATAATTCATACAAGTTTTATATGTAATATTTTTAGTATTATATTCCATAAATTATACTATGTCAATAGGAATTGTAAAATATTACAAAAAAATAAATTATCTATTTTGAAGACATTATCTTACCTGTTGTTTAAAAGGACTGTAACAAAAGATACGAAAGACAAGAGGACGGTATTATTATCAAATTAGTATGTGATAATAATACCGTCCCTTAACTTACTCTATGTTATACTATAAACCCTGAAGTTAGTTCATTCAATTTATCTGCCATCTCGGCTAATTGACTGGTAGTTGCTTCTATTTCTTCTAAGGTTCCAACCTGTTCCTCAATACTTGCACTGATCTCTTGGGTAGAAGCGGTAATATCACCAGCGTTTTGAGAAATATGTTCCATACTTTGAGCTAATTCTTCTGTTAACTCAGCTTGTTTTTCCACAGATTCATCAATATCTGTTATCTGTTCAACCACATCTTTGATATTCGCAATGATGTGATCAATATTAGCTTTCACTTCAGAAGCTTTCACAACGCCCAATGAAACGATATGATCAACTTCTGTAACGGAAGCTATTGATTTGTTTACCATAATTTGATTTTCTTCCACTAAGGCAGCAATATTACTTGCAGAGCGGCTACTTACATCAGCTAATTTTTGGATCTCCCCTGCTACAACAGAAAATCCCTTGCCAGCTTCACCCGCTCTAGCAGCTTCGATGGATGCATTCAAGGCTAGTAAATTAGTTTGATGTGAAATGTCTGTGATTAATTTGACAATTTCACTTATTTTTTTAGATGACTCTCCCACATCATGAATGGTAGCAGCTACTTCTCTGGAAGAACTAGCAATATTTTGCATGGAATCTACTATACCATTCACCTGAATTGCACTTTCATCGGCAGCCACCTTTACGTTTAAGCTATTATCACTCGTCTTTTTGCTTGCATTGGCAGTTGTTTCAGAAAATACAGCAGCATTCTCTAGGCTACTGGATGTCTGTTC
>JAEYWQ010000419.1 GCA_023428885.1 Bacillota bacterium | reverse complement strand
GTTGAGAAGTATGCGGATCATGTGATACTATTAGACAGATCAATTATCAAAGAAGGGTCAGCACAAGAAGTATTAGCGAGCGAAGAGTTTCGCGAGATTTTTGGTAGTACTCGTAAAGCCTGGGTATAGATGAGAAGTTTTGAATTAATGGAAACGAATAAAGGGTTAAAGGAAACAAACGGATGAATGTTATCTATAATATTATGGAAGGGATACTCCCCTTTGAATTTATCACATATGATTTTATGAAAAATGCATTACTAGCAGTGATGATTATTACGCCCTTGTTTGGTATATTAGGAACAATGATCGTGAATAATAAGCTTGCTTTCTTCTCAGATGCATTGGGGCATTCTGTGTTTACGGGTATGGCCATTGGTATTATATTAGGTGTGTCGGATACCAGTCTGTCCACCATTATATTTGCTGTATTGTTTGCCCTACTGTTAAATCAAATTAAGCGAAAGAATTCGGTGTCTACAGACACCATCATCTCCGTGTTTGCTTCCACAAGCACAGCAATTGGTTTGGTCATCCTATCACGAGGAGGGAATTTTTCTAAGTATTCCGCTTTGTTTGTTGGAGATATCTTAAGTATTTCGCCAAAGGAAATTGGGACTTTAATTCTGATATTCATTGCTATCCTTGGCTTTTGGTTTTTATGTTTTAATAAGCTTCATGCAGTTAGTCTTAATTCCAGCTTAGCAAAGAGCAAAGGGATATCCATAGGGTTAATTGAGAATTTATTTGCGATACTGATTGCACTCATTGTTATGCTGACCATTAAGTGGGTTGGTATCTTAATTATTAATGCACTTTTGATTCTTCCAGCAGCTTCAGCAAGAAATATATCACAGAATATGAGAGAGTATCATTTGTTTAGTGTTATCATTTCCTTGTTTTCAGGGATCCTTGGTCTTATTTTGTCCTACTACTTGAGCTTAGCTACAGGACCAACCATAGTTATTGTGGCAGCCATCATCTTCTTTATCACCTTTCTATTAAAACCAGTTTTCACTGAGTAACGCACTCCTGATAACATATAAAGGCTTGGGGGTAGGTATGCAGAATAAAAAAATCTACGCTAAAATTATAGTAAACTTATTCGTTACGATTGTATTAGCGATTCTGGCTTTGATTTTTTTGCCGAAGTTAATCTCCTTCTTTTTACCATTTGTGGTGGCATTTATCTTAAGTCTGATTGCGAATCCAGTGGTTCGCTTTATGGAACGAAAGATTAAGATTAAGAGAAAACATGGATCAGCGATTCTGATCATATTAGTCATAGCTTTGCTGATTGGCCTTATTTATCTCTTGGGTTCCATTCTGGTAAGAGAAGCCCTCCGATTGGTGCAAGATCTGCCCTCCATAGCGGATCAATTGTCCGAGCTTATGAAAAAACTATCGGTTCAATTTGCCCATATCTATGACTCGCTTCCGCTTGGTTTGAAAGATGTGTTGAGTGGCTTGAGTAAAAGCGGTAAAGATTCTTGGGCACAGTTTTTGGAAGGTGTGAAAGCACCAAGTTTTAATGAGGCTTCTGACTATCTGGCCAATATTGGAAATGGCGTGTTTATGGCTATTGTTACTGTACTAGCTACCTATTTTATCATCGCTGATCGAGACAAGATGAGTGAAACAGCAAATCGAGTGTTTCCAGAATCAATTCGTAAAGGCTATTCTCTAGTGGCATCCAATTTTAAAACAGCCATTGGTGGATATTTCAAAGCACAATTTAAAATTATGCTTATCTTGATTATTGTGATGTTTCTTACCTTTGCTTTGCTTGGTATTGAGTATGGGCTATTGTTGGCTATTGTGATAGGCTTAATTGATTTGCTACCGGTGCTAGGAACAGGAATTGTATTCTGGCCATGGGCTACAGTCGATTTTATCAATGGGAATTATGTACGCGCTGTTGTAATCTTAGTACTTTATCTGCTGTGCCAGATTATCAAGCAGGTATTGCAACCTAAGATGGTTGGAGACAGCATCGGTGTTAGCCCGTTTTTATCTTTGCTGTTTATGTTCATCGGTTATCGTTTGCAAGGCCTTCTGGGATTAATCCTAGGAATTCCAATAGGACTGGTGTTTGTAAGCTTCTATCGACTGGGGTTATTTGAGCGGATGATACGAGGATTTAAGATTATTATCTCGGATATTAATGAGTTTCGTAAATATTGAGTTTCGTAAGTAGTAAAACATAGAGTATATAGATCAGGGAACTGGGATGTTGGCATAGGTGTTTTTGTCAACATCCCAGTTTTCATGACAAAAAAAGATACTAGCAGTTGTATGCTAATATCTTTTTTTGCGACAAACAAGGGCAATCGTAATTTTTTATAATAAGAAATAGAACTACTTATAAGAAATAGAACGACTTATGAACGGCTCGCACGTTTTCTCATGGTTGGATCGAGAATCTTCTTTCGGATACGAAGGTTCTTTGGTGTTACTTCCAAAAGCTCATCAGTATCGATAAATTCCAAAGCTTGCTCTAAGCTTAAAACTCTTGGAGTAGTTAAGCGTAGGGCATCATCTGCACCACTTGAACGTGTGTTGGTTAACTGCTTACGTTTACATACATTTAGTTCTACGTCTTCTGCTTTACCGTTTTGACCAATAATCATACCTGCATATACTCTTTCGCCTGCACCGATGAATAAGGTTCCACGCTCCTGAGCGCTGTAGAGTCCATAAGTGACAGATTCACCAGTTTCGAAGGCAATTAAGCTACCTTGCTTACGGTATTGAATATCACCCTTATAAGGACCGTAGCCTTCGAAGGAAGTATTAATGATACCATTACCTCTGGTATCTGTCATAAACTCGCCACGGTAGCCAATCAAACCACGGGCTGGGATTAAAAACTCAAGACGGGTAGAACCGCTGCTTGCAGTAGACATTCCCAGTAACTCACCTTTACGTTGTGATAACTTTTCAATGACAGTACCTGTGAATTCTTCTGGTACATCAACATATGCTCGTTCCATAGGTTCTAACTTATGGCCGTTTTCGTCTGTATGGTAAAGAACTTCTGCTTTGCTTACTGCAAATTCAAATCCTTCACGTCTCATATTCTCAATTAATACAGAAAGATGTAACTCACCACGACCAGATACTTTATAAGTTTCTGTAGTATCGGTTTCTTCTACACGAAGTGATACGTCTGTATTTAATTCACGGAATAGACGTTCACGAAGATGTCTTGAAGTGACAAATTTACCTTCTTGGCCTGCTAACGGGCTGTCATTTACCATGAATTGCATTGCGATGGTTGGCTCAGAGATCTTCTGGAATGGAATTGGGATAATACTATCGGTAGAACAGATGGTATCTCCGATATGAATGTCTGGAATTCCAGAGATGGCAACAATGGCACCAATGCCAGCTTCCTGAACCTCTACTTTTTTCAAACCATCAAACTCATAGAGTTTATTAATTTTAACCTTACGGTTTTTATC
>JAEYWQ010000413.1 GCA_023428885.1 Bacillota bacterium | reverse complement strand
TCCCATGACCAGTTTGTCATGTTTTCTTTCTGCTCTCAAGCAGCTTAGTTAGTATATCATGCTGTTTCCTTGTTGTCAAGAACTTTTTTCAAAGTTTTTTGAATTATTTATTCTTTTGCAACAATTTGACTGCTTTGCTATTCTAACACAGCGTATACATCTTGTCAACCCTTAATTTATAAGGTTTTATATGGTATAAATTGTTTATACAATTATCATACTCTTTCGAGCAGCTTAGTTAGTGTACCACCGAAAAGAAGATCTGTCAACAACTAATATTACTTTTTAAGACTTTTTTTATTAAAATAACTTATAAATCTAAAATCTTCTTATTTTCAATTCTCCTACCATATGTTTGTTACTCTTTGGTAAAAACTAGTCCTTTTCCTCAAATTTCACTTGATATTTTATTAAATTCATTGTAAAGTATCTTATATATAATGCAAAAGGCTATGAAGAGAGATAGTATACATTATCAAGATTTACAGAGAGAGGCGTTTGGTGGGAAGCCTTAATTAAGAGATGTAGAACCAGTCTTGGAGCTATGAACCGAACATTAAAGTAGGCTTCATCGGATTTCCACCGTTAGCAGGAACACAGTATCAGGGTAACCTCGTACTGGTTGAGAGCAGACTTATCTGAAGTTAGGTGGTAGCGCGGTTAATAATCGTCCTAAGTTGTAAAACAACTTAGGCTTTTTTTATTGTAAAGGAAATTCCGATGAATTTCCTTTACAATAAAAGGCACTGGAACAAAGTGTGCTTTCGAATAATCTTTAGTCTGACAACGTCCGAAGCACACTTTGTTCTCTCTTTTAAAAAGACACTCTGTATCAATTCATATTATAAGGAGGTAAAGAAAAATGAAATTTGACAAACTTGTTGGAGAACGATTTAAAGAAAGGCCATCGGATTGCGTGATTGACAGCCATGCCCTTATGATTAAAGGTGGTTATATGAAATATGTAGCCAATGGTATCTACTCACAATACCCTATCTTAAAACGTATCACTAAGAAAATTGAAAATATCATACGGGAAGAGATGGATGCTATCGATGGGCAAGAGGTTTTATTTCCAGTGGTGTTACCAGCAGATCTTTGGGAAGAGTCTGGTCGATATGAAAGCGTTGGAAGTGAGTTACTTCGCTTTAGCGATCGTAACAACTCAAAACTAGTTTTGGGTATGACACATGAAGAAGCCGCAGTTCAACTAGTTCGCGATTATGCCAAGAGTTATACCAAATATCCATTTATGATTTATCAGATTCAAACAAAGTTTCGTGATGAGGCTAGACCAAGAGCAGGTATGATTCGAGTAAGAGAATTTACTATGAAGGATGCATATTCCTTCCATACCTCCATGGAAGATCTAGAAGAATACTATAAAACATGCTTTGATGCTTATCATAAGATATTTGCACGTGCTGGTATCAAAGAAGTTATTGATGTAGCTTCTGACTCAGGTATGATGGGTGGTAGCATTTCCCATGAATATATGCTCTTAACTCCAGTTGGAGAAGACAGCATTGCTATCTGTAAGTCCTGTGATTACCGTTCTAACTTAGAAGCTGCTGAGAATATTGTAATCAACGAGGTTAGCGTTACGGATGATTTAACACTAGTGAAAACACCTCAGTGTAAGACAATACAGGAAGTATGTTCTTTCTTAAAGAAGGATGTGACAGCTTCCTGTAAGGCAGTTGTATATCAAAAGAATCGTAACGATGAATATGTAGTTGTTTTCACCCGTGGTGATGTAGAGGTAAATGAAACCAAATTACGTAACTACTTAAAAGAAGAAGTTCACCCAGCTGTCATTACTGATTCTTGTGGCCTTCAGGCAGGATTTATTGGACCTTATCAGATTACATCAAATTGTACGGTACTCTATGATAAGTCCTTAGAAGGAATCCAAAGTCTTGTGTGTGGTGCAAATCAAGAGGATTACCACTATACAGGTCTTAACATCACACGTGATATTGGTGAGCTTACTTACGTGGATCTAGGAAAAATCCTAGAAGGTGGCATCTGTCCACATTGCAAGAAACCTTCTATTACAATATCAAGAGGAATTGAAGTGGGTAATATCTTTCAGCTTGGCACGAAATACTCCAAGTCTATGAATATGCAATACACTGATGAGCATGGAGAACTTCAATATCCAATTATGGGTTGCTACGGTATTGGTGTTGGTCGCCTCGCTGCTTCTGTTTGTGAAGCTCATCATGATGATTATGGCCCAATCTGGCCAATTACTATCGCTCCTTACGAAGTTCATCTATGTGCGATTCGTTCCGATGATGAAGAAGTACGTGCAACTGCGGATCAATTTTATCAGGATTTACAAAAAGAGCGTATTGAAGTAATCTTTGATGACCGTAATGTTCGTCCTGGTGTTATGTTTGCAGATGCAGACCTGCTAGGTGTACCAGTTCGAGTAATTATTAGCCCTAAAAATCTAAAAGAAGGTGTGATTGAAATTACTACTAGAGATAAATCGATTCAAATAACAGCTCCACTTGATCATGCTATGGCAAAATTAAAAGAAATCATTGCTGATTTGTACGCAGCTTATAGGGTATAGAAAGCAACTAATAGCCAGGCAACTGTTCTCATCAGCAGCCTGGCTATACTGTTATTCTTGTCAAACAATATATTTTACCCCACCAGATATCCCCTTTGTAGACTACTCAACTAAGATTAACTCTGCAAAGGGGCCTGTTCCATAACCCACATAAATCAATTCCTGATTCTTACTTGAGGTATAAATATTGGCTCCAATCATATTGATGCTGCAACTATAGTTCATCGTTGCAGTAGAACCTACTTTGTATAAAACTTTACCC
>JAEYWQ010000380.1 GCA_023428885.1 Bacillota bacterium | reverse complement strand
ACCAAATCCTCAAAATTCTTATTTGAGCTAATATTCTCTTCTCTATGAGCAGATACTACGAAATACTCATTTTCACTAAGCTCTAATCGATTTAACACATCTGATTTCTCAATATCAGCTTTACGAGACATTAGAACTTCAAACATAGGGCTACCAGTTTTAATTATTCTATCAGCCGGAAGCCCCTCTTTTATGAGATATTCTCTTGCGATGTCACTATAAGTAAGGTTGATATCAGAGGTATGGTCAACTATCTTTCTGTTTGTCTCTTCTGGTACCCTCTGATCAAAGCATCGGTTACCAGCTTCCATGTGAAATATTGGAATATGTCTTCTCTTTGCAGCGATTGCACTAAGACAACTATTCGTATCACCTAATATTAGAAAAGCATCTGGTTTTTCTTTTTCAAGAATAGGATCTATCTTTACTAAAATATTTCCTATTGTTTCAACTGCTGTTCCTGTTGCAGCATTAAGAAAATAGTCTGGCTTTCTAAGATGAAAATCTTGAAAGAAAACCTCATTTAGTTCATAATCGTAATTCTGACCAGTATGAACTAAAATATGCTCTATCGCTTCTGATTCATTTAGTTTATTAATAACAGCTGACAACCTTATTATCTCAGGTCTAGTTCCGACAACCGTCATAACCTTTAGTTTTTTCATCAGTTATACCTCCAAATAATAAGTATCCGGTCTGCTTGCATCATACGTTTCATTAGCCCACATAATGGTCACCATATCGGTTTCACCAAGATTTTCAATATTGTGGGTATAGCCAGTAGGTATATCTATAACTTCCAATTTATCACCACTTACATAGTATTCTATTATTTCATCAGTATCGATTCCGCGAAACCGTACTACACCTCTACCACTAACAACAAGAAACTTCTCATTTTTGGTATGATGCCAATGATTACCCTTTATAATACCAGGCTTAGATATGTTTACAGATACTTGCCCTCTATCTGGTGTTTTAATAAACTCAGTAAAAGAGCCTCTTTGATCAATATTCATCTTCAATTCATAACTAAATTGATCCTTAGGTAAATAGCTTAAATAAGTGCTGTAAAGCTTTTTAATAAAATCATACGACATGTTAGGGATTGTTCTGTCATCACGACTTTTTTTAAACGAGTAAATGATATCCACAATCTCACCGAGCGTGATAGTATGTACCACAGGCACCTCACAGAATTCATTAACTCGATTTTCATGACCTTCAAGTGCATTCATAAGCTCTTGTATTACATCATCAATATATACTAAATTCATTACTACACTTGGATCATTCACTTGTATTGGTAACCCTTGTGCTATATTATGACAAAATGTCGCAATCACACTGTTGTAATTAGGTTTACACCATTTTCCAAAAACATTTGGAAAACGATATACTAATACCTTCGTACCAGTATCATTACTATAATCAAAAAGTAATTTTTCACCAGCTTTTTTACTTTCACCATATAGATTATTTAGTTCAGCCTGTATCGAAGATGAAATCATCACTGGACATGAATTATTGTTTCTTTTTAAAGCAGCTAAGAGCGTAGATGTAAATCCAAAGTTACCCTCCATAAAGTCTGCTTGCTCTTTAGGACGATTGATACCCGCAAGATGAAATACAAAGTCTGCTTTTTTACAGTACTCATCTAGAAGTTCTGGGAATGTTTCAATATCGTATTCGAGAATCTCATGGCATCCTTTGTTGTTAAGCTCAGCTATTAAGTTTTTTCCTATAAACCCATTAGCACCAGTGACTAATATCTTCATTATTTATTCCAACCTTCCAACTGTTCTTTGACATAATCAAGCTGCAATAACCTATTTTTAATCTGTTCTACATTAAGCCTTTCTGTATTATGCGAATTATACTCTTCTTCCGAAGACAAATTCTGATCCCCTTCAATAAAATACTTATCATAATTTAGATCTCTCTTGTCTGCAGGTACTTTATAGAAATTGCCCATATCCATAGCAACAAAATGCTCTTCCTTGGTAAGAAGCGTTTCATATAGTTTTTCCCCGTGTCTTGTACCAATAACCCGAATTTTATTATCCGAATTAAAAAGTTCCTTAACTGCTTGTGCTAAGTCGCTTATTGTTGATGCTGGTGATTTCTGTACAAAGATATCTCCTGCCTCTCCATTTTGGAAAGCAAACACCACAAGCTCAACAGCTTCCTCTAAGCTCATTAAGAAACGAGTCATATTGGGATCAGTTACTGTAAGAGGTTGTCCATTTTTTATTTGGTCTATAAAGAGAGGAATTACAGAACCCCTTGAAGCCATAACATTCCCATATCTTGTCCCACAAATAAGTGTCTTTTTAGAATCTACAGTTTTCGATTTTGCTATAAAAACTTTTTCCATCATTGCTTTTGAGATTCCCATTGCATTAATCGGATAAGCAGCTTTATCAGTCGAAAGACAGATTACCTTTTTAACTCCCATTTCAATAGCACAAGACAGTACATTCTCAGTACCTAGTACATTGGTCTTAACCGCTTCAAGCGGGAAGAACTCACAAGATGGAACTTGTTTTAAGGCTGCCGCATGAAAAATATAGTCTATGTCATGCATCGCATTTTTAACACTTACAATATCTCTGACATCACCTAAATAAAACTTTAATTTGTCATTTTTGTATAATTTTCTCATATCATCTTGCTTTTTTTCATCGCGTGAAAATATTCGAATTTCTTCTATATTAGTATTTAAGAACCTTTTCATAACTGCATTACCAAAAGAGCCTGTTCCGCCGGTTATTAATAGCTTTTTCCCATCAAACATTATATTATTCCTCCACTTCATGTTACATAAGATATTGATCCATATGATCAAGTAATATATTTTTACAAAAGTTATTTTCACAGTAGTATCGAGCATTAGCTCCAAGTTGTTTAAGTTCTTCTGACCTCATATTTGCTATTTCTAATATTTTCATAGATAATTCTTCTGCGTTTCCAGGTTTACTACAAACACCCGACTCCGAATTTATAATGATTCTTTCAGTCTCACCTGCTGCTGATGCTATAATTGGTATTCCACATGCCATATATGATTGAAGTTTAGCGGGTATAGTCATTTCAAAAAGATAGCTATCAGTTAAGCTAAGAAATGCCGCGTCATTGGCTGCCATCAGTTCTGACATCCTTGTTGCCGGTTGTTTAGGTATGAAATTAAACATATTGCTTACACCCTTTACATCTATAAGGTCCACTAATGTAGTCTTATATCTGCCATCACCAACAATATTAAAACGAATCCTCTTATTTGATATCTTCTTAATTAACTCAGCAGCATTTGCAAGTATATCTAACCCTTGAGCAACACCAATATTACCAGCAAATATGATATTAAAGCAATCATCTTCTGGTATCTCATCTACTTTTTTCTTTTCAAGAGGCTCATAAAAATCTTCTGCATATTGAGGCCAATATATAAGCTTCTCATTAGGTACTCCTCTATCACTAATAGATTTAACAAAACTCTCCGATGTTGTGAATATTTTTGTACACCTCTTATAGATATAATCAACCATTTTACCTATCAAACCAATAGCAAATTTATTCTTAATGCCTGTGATTATTTCAACATTCTCAGGCCATAAGTCTTGAACATATAAATAACAAGGAATTTTCCTTCTCTTAGCATACCAAACACCCGGAAGCGCTTGAGTCATAGGTGAAACTTCAAATATAAAAACATAATCAGCTTTAATCTTCGTTGTAAGCTTCCAAATCAATCCCGAGATAACAAAAGATATATAATTAAGTACTAACATAATGGCATTGTGCCCTCGGGGGATTAGAGGGATCCTAATGATGTCAATTCCCTCTAAATTTTCTTTTCTTTTTTTGAAAAGCCCATATCCGATATAATACTTGCCTTGAGGATAATTAGGAATACCTGTGATTACTGTTACCTTATATCCCCGTTTAACCCACTCGGAGCATATATCATTAATTCGAAATTGTTCGGGATAAAAATATTGCGTAATCACTAATATATGTTTCTTCAAGTTCTTAACCAACCTTCCTAATCACTTCTCTGTTAATTCAATTGATTCCTTAAATGTTCTTATCTGATAATTACCTTTTAAATAATCTGTCATTTCCTTTTCATAAACTAGATTACCGAACATCTTGTTAACCGTTCTTATTCCATAACTCATTTTTATTAACCAGTTAAATAACTTTGTCATAATAATTCGCTTTCCATGTACCTCAGCAATCACTCTTACTAGCTCACTTGTTTTTACATACTCTGCGTTTTGTAAAAAGAAAAGACCTGTTTCTTGATTATCTATCATCAACTTAACGAACTCACAAAGATTATCTATATGAAGCATGCTACGCTCGTTATCAAAATCAGGGAATATTGGTATCTTTTTTGCAAGTTTCGATAGCTTTGGATAATTACCTTTCGATCCATTTCCATAAATCATTGGTGGTCTTAAAATAACAACTTTAAAATATTCAGTTTCTAATTGTCTTATACCCTCTTCCGCTTGTAATTTGCTTGCTCCGTAAAAATTACTTGGAGTAGGAATAGTATTTCTATCAATAAACCTCTTTTTACTTGTGCTGTCACCATACACAATAATACTACTCATAAATATGAATTGTTTTACACCTTCACATTTTGCCTTTTTTGCTACTTCTATAGTTAAGTCACGATTAACCTTATAATATAACTCCTCCATGTTAGGATCTGATGATACATGAGCAATTCCAGCAACATGAAAAACTATATCATACACAGAAAAGTCATTATCTTTCCAAGACTCATCAATCATATCGACAGTATCCACTTTATAGCTTAGAGGTTTCTTCATTAGCCATGTTTCAAGCGAAGTCCCTATATAACTATTCTTCCCTGTTATTAATATATTCACCATTTAGTTTCGACTCCACCTTTCCCTCAACTACACCATCTCTTTTGATAACGGAATAAATGGTACCAAAAAAGCACCTTGTATCCATAAGGAACCCAATTTTCTTCGTGTACTCACCATCTAATTTAGCTTTCACTTCGATCGGAAGTTCATCTCTACCATTAATCTGAGCCCAGCCTGTAAGACCTACCATAACGTCATTTGCTCCGTATTTATCTCTTTCATCAATTAAATCATATTGATTCCATAGAGCTGGTCTAGGACCAATAATACTCATTTCACCTTTTAATATGTTGATAATCTGTGGTAATTCATCCAAGGAAGTCTTCCGTAAGAACATTCCAACCTTTGTAATCCATTTATCAGGATTATCAAGAAGATGCGTTGGTGTATCTTTTGGTGTATCAATACGCATAGTCCTAAACTTAAGTATATAAAAATAACATTTATGAATTCCATACCTTTTTTGCTTAAAAAAGATAGGTCCTTTAGAATCAAGCCTGATTGCAATGATTAGAATAACGAATATTGGTGAGAGCACAATCAACCCTATTAAAGATATAATCATATCGATTAGCCTTTTTATTTTTACGTATATCATTTTTATCCCCTCTATTTGAAAAAGCAAAATTCTACATATTTCAACTATTTAATTATAACAATAATTACTGAAAAAACAAGATGATATAATACATTTTTGACTTTTGTAATTAATTTACTTTATATAACTCTTATATCTTATTGTAGTTAGCTTTTGGTATATACATTATTTCGATCCGTTAATAATTATCCATGTAGTGGAGTCTTCCACACCAAATAGGTATCAGTATAAAAAACTGGAATTTAAACAATGACCCCTACCAAATTCGTAAAAAGTCCTAACCGAAGTTAGGACTTTTACAAATTCATGCCATAAAAAAGGAGATTCCCGAAGGAATCTCCTTAGATTTAATTAGTTATTAGCAAACGTAAATGTTTGACCAATAGTTACTTCTTGAAGGAATGTAGTAGTTGTATAAACACCAGTTGATGTTTCATACTTAACAGGAACAGCGATTACTGCTTTAGTAATTGCAATTTCTTTACCAGTTCCAATTGTAGAAGCACTTTGAATTCTGCTATTTACTTCGTTGTTACCAATCTTAACTGTTACTAAATCTTTGTTAGCTGTTAATGCAGTTAAGTAAGAAGCAGCAGATCCATTAGAGTTAGTACTATTAATTGCAACAGTTGCTGCTGCCTGAGTATCAGTAATAACAAAGTTTACAACTCTAAGTGGCTTAACATCACCAGCTCCAACAGCTGTAGAAGTTGCTGTTCTAACATACTCAAATGCTTTAACTGTATAGCTACCTGCTTTAAGTTTTAAAGCAGTACCAGATACGATAACTGGGTTAATTGTAACCTTGTTACCAGATACTGTGTAGTAAGCTGAATTAAGAGCGTTGTTATCTGGATCAAGAATTTCTACATAGAATGCAGAACCTGTTGCTCCAAGACCACCAGCTGCTGTATCAGCTGCTGTTTTACCATCAGCGATAGTTACATTACCAATCTTGTATCCGTTAGATGCATATGATTCAAATTCCATATCAAATGCTACTGATTTAGTGTTTTCATCAAACTTAAGTGCTGTATCCTTAGAGATACCTGCATTGCTAAATCTGTATTCTGAAACTGCACTGCCTACGGAATCATCAACATTGAAGGATACCCATCTTGTCTGATCGCCAGCTTTAATCTTATATTGATATGAACCCTTAGTTGTATAAGCTGTACCAGCAAATACGAATTCAGTCTTGTTATCTGTTGTAGATCCAGTTGGAGCACCAATAGCTGCTGCACCAGTTACATACTCTGCAGATGCTGCTACGTTAAATGCTTCGCCATATTGATCTTTAACTTCAACAGTTAATTTAAGGCTATCAGTTGAATTACCCTTAGATAAAGTAGACTTAGTCCATGTAGTTGTTACATCATATGCAACTCTCTTAGCGCCAATGATAACATTGAATGCTCCTACAGGAACTTTGTCATAGCTAACGATAACGCTAGCGCCACCTTCTTTAACTGGGTAAAGTTCTCCAGTAGAAGTTACTAATAATGTAGTCTTATCAGATGATTCAAATGTAAATTTAGAACCAGCATCAGTACTCTTTACAGTGTCACCCTTGGAATTCTTAGTCTGTACTGCCACAGAATAAGTTGCTACTGTATCACTAATAGAAATTGTATTCTTAGCTTTATCGAAAGCTGGAGTTGTACCTGTCTTGTATACTGTGAAAGTATCAACACCTGTTACTGTAGCATTAGCTGTTTCTTTAGAAACGATTTCTGCTACTGCATCAATTGTAACTTCTTTAAAATCAGCACCATAAGTATAAGTATGGTAAGAAGCTTTTACACTTGCAGTCTTGTCTTTAGCAAAGAAAGTGATCTTCTTTGTTGTAGTATCAAGATATGCATCAGTTGTTGCTGCTGCGAAAGCAACATCAATTCTGTCTGTGTATTCTTTCTTTGTGATATCAATACCATTCTTGTCATATACTTTGAAAGTGATTTCAGTTGCTTCATTTGGCTTAACTTCAGTTGTAGCAATTTTAATAGAAGCAATTGCATCTTTAGATGTATCAGCGCCAACAAACTTATCTGTAGTGTCTTTGTATTCAACTACATACTCAACATCTTTTGCTAATTCAACATAAGTTGTGATGATTGCTTTAGTTTTATCAGTCTTGTCAAAATCTAAAGCTTTAACTACAACAACTACTTTAGTGTTTCCAACAACTGAATAAACTTTTACATTTTCCTTATTAGCTACTGCTGATAAGTCACCTGCGAAAGTTGCTTCGATAGTGTTAAGACCAGTCTGCTTAACTGCTTTTAAACCAGCTGCAACTTCAACATTGAAACTCTTAGAAACTACTGCTGTAGATCCTTCAGACTGAGTAGCTGTTGCTGTGATTACAGCTTTACCAGCTGCAACTGCAGTAACTTTACCCCATTTGTCAACTGTTGCTACGCTTTCATCAGATGATGTCCACTTGATAACGTCAGTTACAAGAGTCTTGTCAGTTTGTTTCCAAACCTTAGTATCACCAACTGCTCTGTAAACGTTAACTTTAGCTGTGTCACCAACTGCTAATGGATTCTTAACAGCTGCTAAAGAACCGAAACCGATTTTTTCAGCATTCTGCTTAACCCAAACTTTAGCTACTAACTCTACAGCCTTACCAGCTTTGTTAGTTAAAGTTGCTGTGATGTTAGATGCTCCAACACCAACTGCCTGGATTTTACCAGACTTAGCGTCAACTGTTGCTACAGCCTTCTTGGATGATTTCCAAGTTGCTGTGTAACCAGCTGCGTTGTTAAAAGTAAAACGGTAAGTATCTTCGATGTTGCCAGTCTTATCTCCACCGATGTAAAGAACCTTACTACTCTTCTTGAGTGAAGGTGCTTTAGTAGCAGCGGAAGCTTTACCAGCAGGTGCGATTGCAGTAACTACTAATGCAAGCGCTAATACGAAGGCTAATTTCTTAAAGAAATTCTTCATATCTTTTCTTCCTCCTTAAAAATATATGGTTTTGTATTATATTGGCTGTGCATATCCCCCGGCTCTATGTAGTGTATTAATTGCTTAATTCCTCATCTAACTCGTGTTGTGCACCAGCAAATATAATCGATCCAATAACAAGATGATTATACCAACTCTCTTGGGAAAGGTCAAGTCTTTTTGACCACAAATATGCTTTTTGTCCCATCCTGCTTAAGGTCAATAACTGCAGTTCACAATGGTTATAGCTAAGATATGTTGTACAATCCTACAACCTTATAAACCCTTGTATTATGCTGTCTCCGCGGTAGGGGAGTCCCGTCCAATCATCCGACTGAATAGATTATATATTAGCCAAATAAACCCACCCCAAAGGGTATTTGGTTTTGACTTGAATTCATTATGCTATATCATTGTGTCAAATATATGTCATTGAATTGTCACAATTGGACTTTTTTTTGTAATTTTTACAGGATATAAATAACAAACCCCAAAAAACCATTGAAAAATCAAGGTTTTTTGGGGTTTTGGAAAATTGTAAATAAATTAAACTATTAAGATATTGTTACAATAATATTAACTAGGCAGTGAAACTATGTGCTGCTGCAAGCAGCTACACTTACTTTAACGCTAAGATCTTCTCCACGGTTTCTTGCATCTGAGTCTTATCACAAACGAGATCGTGAAGAACTGGAGCGGAACGAATTTCCTCCACTGCTTGAGGAATCATAACTTTGGATAATTCGCTTAATTCATCCACTAATTCAAACTCATCCTTGGAAGCATCCACAGGTGCTAAAGCTTCCATAACACTTCTGGTAAACTTATAAGGACTTGCTGTAGAAACGATCAAAGTCTTAGTATTGTCTCTACTTACCGCTTTATAGTTATAGTAAACACTCGCTGCTACGCCTGTGTGTGTATCAATCACATAGTTAGCACTTTCGTAAACCTTCTTAATTGCTTGTGCAGTTTCAGCCTCGGTTGCATATCCACCAACGAAATCTTTTAGCTCTGACTTCATCGCTTCAGTGATCTTATAGCTACCTGATTGTGATAGGGACTTCATAAGATCTGCATTCTTTACTGCATCATTACCAGCAATTGCGTAAATCAAGCGCTCAAGATTACTGGAGATCAGGATATCCATGGATGGAGAATTCGTTAAGATAAACTCTCGGTTTCTATCATATGTTCCAGTAGTAAAGAAATCATATAATACTTTATTCTCATTGGAAGCACAGATTAGCTTACCTAATGGTACTCCTAATGCCTTCGCATAATAAGCTGCTAGGATGTTACCGAAGTTACCAGTTGGAACTACAACGTTTAAGCTTTCTCCTTTTGTGATTTCCCCTGTCTTAATCAAATTACAATATGCATATACATAATAAACTACCTGAGGTACTAAACGTCCAATGTTAATGGAGTTCGCTGAAGAGAAGCAATAGCCATTGTTCTTCAGCTTAGCTTCCAATGCTTTGCTATTAAACATCTCCTTAACGCCTGTTTGTGCATCATCAAAGTTACCTTTGATGCCAACCACATAGGTATTGGCTCCCTTTTGGGTAACCATTTGCTTTTCTTGAATTGGGCTTACACCATCTTTAGGATAGAATACAATGATTTTTGTACCTGGTACATCTGCAAATCCAGCCAATGCTGCTTTACCAGTGTCACCTGAGGTTGCGGTAAGAATCACGACTTCTTCTTTTGCTTCATTCTTCTTAGCTGCGGTTGTTAATAGATGTGGGAGTATGGATAATGCCATGTCTTTAAAGGCGATTGTTGAGCCATGGAATAATTCAAGGTAATATGCTAGGTCTGCTTTCTTTATTGGAGCGATTTCTTTGGTGTCAAACTTGTCATCATATGCAGCATTGATACAGGCCTTTAACTCTTCCTCTGTAAAATCAGTAAAGAATAGTTTCATTACTTCATAAGCAACCTGCTGGTAACTCATAGTAGCCATTACTTCAAGACTAATATCGAGCTTTGGAAGTTCTTGAGGAACGAAAAGCCCGCCACCTGATGCCAGACCTTTAAGGATTGCTTGAGAAGCAGTTTCTACTTCACTTGCATCTCTAGTACTTTGATATAATAGATTCATGCTTATTTCTCTCCTTAATCTATATATTAATGATTGATGCTCAATAATTTATCGCTTTAACTTACCACATCAATTTATTTCTAGGTATTATAACATGATATGTAATGTGTTACAAGTGGGAGTTTCATATCAAATCTTAGCGCATTAGCCGTCACTTGGACGACAAATTGCATAAGAGCTTGTAAGAATGTCTGATAAAAAATCAAACTAAAAAAGGAGCATGGGTCAGGGATACTATTAAGAATATCCATACTCATGCTCCTTTAAGTTACTAGCTATTAGCTACTATCTATTACTGCTTAAACT
>JAEYWQ010000309.1 GCA_023428885.1 Bacillota bacterium | reverse complement strand
GAAGGTAACAATGTTGTAATTGAAGTTCGTGATGATGGTGCTGGTATTGATGTGGCAAAGGTTAGACGTAAAGCAATTGATCGTGGAACTATCACCTTAGAACAAGCAGAGTCTATGTCTGACAAAGACATCATCGATTTACTATTCCGTCCAAGCTTCTCTACTGCAGAGAAAATCTCAGACGTATCTGGACGTGGTGTTGGACTTGACGTTGTTAAGACTAAGATTGAGGCTCTTGGTGGTAATATCGAAACCAAGACTGTTCTTGGTGAAGGAAGTAAATTCATTATACGTTTACCACTCACTTTAGCAATTATTCAAGCTTTAATGGTTGAGTTAGGTCATGAGAAATATGCGATTCCACTAGGAAGTATTGAAACCATTGAAAGCGTTGATATTAATGATATTAAGTATGTACAGTCGAAAGAAGTGATCCATTTACGTGGTAATGTAATTCCATTAATTCGTTTGAGATCCGTTCTTGATGTGGAAGACACACTTGAGAATGTAACCGAACTTACCGTCGTTATTGTGAAGAAGGGCGATAAGCTAGCAGGCCTTGTTGTCGATAACTTAATTGGACAATTAGAAATCGTAATTAAGTCAATCGGCAAATACATTAATAACAGCAAGATGATTAGCGGTGCTACTATCCTGGGTGATGGTGAAATTGCATTGATTCTTGATGTTAATTCACTAGTATAAGGAGGGCTGTAGCATGGATGCAAAAATGAATGCAGGGAATGAAGCAAGACAATATATTGTTGTTACTCTTGGCAATGAGCAATTTGGTATCGATATTCAATATGTTGATAACATTGTTAGAATGCAACGAGTGACAAGAGTTCCTAAGGCTCAGAATTATTTCAAGGGAGTTATTAATATCCGTGGAGAGATCATCCCAATCATGAGTCTTAGATTAAAATTTGGTTTAGTAGAAGATGAACTTACTTCTGCTACTAGAATACTGATCTTGAAATTAGAACCTCAATCAGCAGTTGGTATTATTGTAGATGAGGTGAAAGAGGTAGTTACGATAGAGTCTAGTAAGATTGATAAAATTGCTCATACTGGCAATGATGAAAAAGAAGCTTACCTTGCCGGTGTTGGTAAAAATGGAGATAGTTTAATTTCCTTGTTAAACCTTCAGGCAGTGATTATCGATAAAGAAATTGAGATAAAGTAAATGAAACAGTGTTGCGAGATAGAATATATCTCGCAGCACTATTGCTGTTGTTGTAATATAGATATAACAGTAATGTTTGATATAGCAAGAGAGGAGGGAGCACATACATGGCGGAAGTTAAAATAGATAATATGGATAATATGCAATTTGACGTATTAAGAGAGATTGGTAATATTGGAGCAGGAAATGCAACAACTGCATTATCAAAGATGTTAAATGCCAAGGTTGATATGAAAGTTCCCAAGATAGATTTACTCGAATTTAAAGATCTATCAGAAATAATCGGTGGTGCTGAAAATATTGTTGTGGGGATTTTACTAACACTTGAGGGTGATATCGACGGTATGATTATGTTCGTTCTTGAGAATGACGCTGCCCACAATATTGTGAATATGTTAATGCAAGGTATGTGTGAGCCAAGTGCAGATTTTAATGAGATGGAGTTATCTGCACTGCAAGAAATCGGAAACATTATCGCAGGAGCTTATCTTTCTTCCCTTTCTACCTTAACCAATATGACTATAACGTCCAGTGTACCTTATATGGCAATTGATATGGCTGGAGCAATTCTTTCAGTTCCAGCAATCGAGTTCGGGAAGATTAGTGATAAAGCATTATTAATTGAAACTGAATTTGGAGATAAAGATCATGAAGTAAATGGATATTTTATCTTAATACCTACGTTAGAGTCATATAGCTCAATTTTATCTTCATTAGGATTATAGGAGAGATTTATGGGCGAAATGATAAAAGTAGGAATGGCTGATCTAAACGTATGTATCCCACCTAATGGTATTACTACCTTAGGGTTAGGATCCTGCGTTGGGATAGTGTTATATGATACTGCCAGAAAGATATCTGGAATGGTTCATGTCATGCTTCCTGATAGTAATAAGATTAGGAATAATGAAAATTTGGCTAAATTTGCGGATACTGGTATCGATGAGCTGATCAGACGTCTATTAGCGATGGGAGCAGCTAGAAATTCTTTAATTGCAAAAATTGCGGGTGGCGCTCAGATGTTTGCCTTTAACAGTAACAACGATATGTTACGTGTGGGAGATCGTAATGTGGAGGCAACCAAAGAAAAACTGAATAGTCTTAAGATTCCAATTATTGCAGAAGATACAGGAGCTAATTATGGTAGGACAATTGAGTTTTATCCAGAATCCGGAGAATTAATTATCAAGTCAGTAGGTAAACCGATTAAGAAGATATAGAGGGTATGCTATGAAGAATAAGAACATTCCAGCTCTTATCACCTTATGTGCAGGAGCTATTGCAAGTATTACTTGTATTTTAAATAACTACCCTTTGCTTGAAACATTATGGGTTGTACTTGTAATCTTACTTGTATTTTATGTTATTGGTGTTATTGTGGGGAGAGTTATTGGGAAGATTAATAAGGATGCACAAGATGCTTATGCTAATGCCGAACGGGAACGTATGAAGGCTGAAAAGGAAGCTTTAAAGGTTAAGGAGCAAGTAGAGACTTTAGATTCTACTGCTAAGGATTCCGTCGCCAGTACTAATGATAACTAGTACAAAAAATATGGATGGATACGGGAGATAGGTCTATGAGCGTAGAGAATAAACAAAAATTATGGGATGAATATAGTAAAAAACATACTCCTGAATTAAGAGAAAAAATAATTATTGAATACGCCGGTCTTGTTAAAATCGTAGCAGGAAGATTGAGTATTTATTTGGGTTACAATGTAGAATATGATGACTTGGTTGGTTATGGAACCTTTGGTTTAATTGATGCGATTGATAAATTTGACTGTGAAAAAGGAGTAAAGTTCGAAACCTATGCTTCTTTACGTATCCGTGGAGCAATCTTGGATCAGATCAGAAAGATGGATTGGATTCCTAGAACGCTACGACAAAAGCAGAAACGCCTTGATTTGGCATATCAAAAGATTGAATCTCAATATGGTCGTGCAGCTACCGATGATGAGATAGCACATGAGTTAGAGATTTCAGTAGAAGAGTTGGAAAGTTGGCAAAACCAAACACAGATATCGAATTTGGTTTCCTTGGATGAATAT
>JAEYWQ010000261.1 GCA_023428885.1 Bacillota bacterium | reverse complement strand
GTTAAATTCTTTATCTCATATTCTAGTCTTCTAATTTCGTCATCGATGCTCCTTTATCCAACAACTAATATACACTTATTGACAAATTTATAAAATTTTGTTAATATCACTTTAAAGCGTAGTGCTTTAAAGCGATAAAGTGATGTAGCGCTATAACAATGAAGGAGAGGAACACAATATGATTATCAAGATTGCTTTACTAATTGTTTTCTTTGGAATTATGATTATCGTCGGAGTATATTCCAGAAAACATGCGACGAACGTCAACGACTTTGTTCTTGGGGGAAGAACAGTTGGACCCTGGTTAACTGCTTTTGCTTTTGGTACCTCCTATTTTTCTTCAGTAGTTTTTATTGGATATGCTGGAAAGTTTGGTTGGGATTTCGGCTTAGCATCCACCTGGATTGGACTTGGTAATGCTCTAATCGGTAGTTTAATGGCCTGGATGGTACTTGGCCGTAGAACCCGTGTCATGACAAACCATTTACAGGCAGCAACCATGCCAGAATTTTTCGGTAAACGATATGAAAGTAAGTCCTTAAAAATTACTGCATCCATTATTATATTTGTGTTCTTGATTCCCTATACCGCTTCCATCTATAATGGCTTATCACGTTTATTCGGTATGGCTTTTGACATTCCATACGAAGTCTGTGTTATTGTAATGGCTTCACTTACTGCAATTTATGTTATTCTTGGTGGTTATATGGCTACAGCCATCAATGATTTTATTCAAGGAATAATCATGCTGTTTGGTATTGTCGCTGTAATTGCCGCTGTTTTGAATGGGAAAGGAGGCTTTATTCAAGCGATTAAGGATTTAGCTGTGTTTCCAAGTGAAACTTCTGCAACCTTAGGGCAGTCTGGTGCATATACTTCCTTCTTTGGTCCAGACCCGTTGAATCTACTTAGTGTAATCATTCTAACATCATTAGGAACTTGGGGACTACCTCAGATGGTACATAAGTTTTATACGATTAAAGATGAAAAATCCATTCAATCAGGCACGATCATATCAACCTTATTCGCAGTGGTAATCGCTGGTGGTTCTTACTTTTTGGGTGGGTTTTCCAGGTTGTTCGATGGAGAAGCAATTCGTACGTTTTCCTCTGATGGAACTAGCAAAATAGCCTACGATTCCATCGTACCATATATGATATCCAATCTGCCTGACATTCTTATTGGAATTACTGTTGTTCTAGTATTATCAGCCTCAATGTCTACCTTATCGTCCCTTGTATTAACCTCAAGTTCAACCTTAACCTTAGACTTCTTAAAAGAAACCTTTATGAAGACGATGAGTTCCAAAATGCAATTACTTATTATGCGTATTCTCATTGCTGTGTTTGTGGCAATTTCAGTTATATTAGCCCTAGACCCGCCAAAGTTTATCGCTGAGTTAATGGGTATCTCTTGGAGTGCACTTGCTGGTTCCTTCCTTGCACCATTTTTATATGGTCTATATTTGAAAAGGGTGACCAAAGCAGCGGTATGGGCAAGCTTTGCAGTCGGTATTGGTGTAACTGTATCCAATCTCTATCTTGAATTCCTTCCATCCTCGATTGTTGCTGGTGCTGTGACCATGGTGTTAAGCCTACTAGTCGTTCCAATCGTTAGTATAGTTACACCTAAGATGGCAAAAGCTTCTGTCAGTGATATCTTCTCCTGTTACAGCAAAACAGTTATCGTAAGTATGAAAGATTCCATTGAAGAAGAATAACACTTGCGATAATCTTAGCTTTCCGCCAAAAACGGGTGTTGTATTGGCAACACCCGTTTATTTTAAAACATAACATCTTTACGTAAATCCGTGACACGTTTTGCTTTTCCTTCAAATCGCTGAAGACTTCCTGGTGATACTAATTTAATCCCCGCATCAAGTCCAAGTACTTCTTTTAACTGACTTTTAATTTTCTTTTCTAATGAGGCTAACGCAGAATAAGAGTCTAATAAGCTTTCATCTACTAATTCTACTTTTATTTCCATAATATCCAGATGATTGATACGATCCACGGTAATCTCATAATGAGGTCCGATTTCATTTACCTTTAACATAACATCCTCAATCTGTGATGGGAATACATTTACCCCACGAATTACTAGCATATCATCTGTTCGTCCGAATAAATTATGCATGCGCACCGTTGTACGTCCACATTTGCAAGGCTCATACATCAACATAGAAATATCTCTGGTACGATAGCGAATGAGTGGAATTGCATCTTTACATAAACAAGTAATTACTAATTCTCCCTTTTCCCCTGGTGGAAGAACCTCACCTGTTTCAGGATTAATAATCTCAGGGATAAAATAATCTTCATTCATGTGCATACCATTTAATTGTTCACATTCCCCTGATACACCTGGCCCACAAAGCTCGCTCATTCCGTAGTTCTGAGTACATAGGAAGTCCTCACCCCACAAGCGGCGCATCTCATCACGCATGGCTTCAGTCATACCTTCTCCGCCAAATAAACCAATTTTAACTTTTAAATCTTTCTTTGGATCAATTCCCATAGAAAGCGCAACTTCTGCTATATGTAAGGCATAGGAAGGAGTAGCTACAAGAAGTGTTGTCCCAAAATCCTGCATAAACATAATCTGCTTTTTTGTATTCCCAGAAGAACTAGGACATACGCTAGCACCAAGATTCTCAAGTCCATAATGTAGACCAAGAGCACCAGTAAACATACCATATCCAAAGCAAATCTGTGCCACATCATCAGGTGTGGCTCCCCCCATGCAAGCAATTCTTGTCACGTTATTCGTCCATGTTTCTAAGTCTTTTTTTGTATAACCAACCACTGTAGGCTTACCAGTTGTTCCTGACGAAGCATGAATACGAACGACCTCTTTTTGTGCTACAGCAAACATACCGAATGGGTAAGTGTCTCTGAAATCTTGTTTCACCGTAAATGGAAGTTTTTTTAAATCGACTAATGAGGTGATATTCTCTGGCTTCATATCAATTGCTTCCATCTTAGCACGGTAGATAGGAACATTTGCATAAACATATGCTATTGTCTCTTTTAGCCTTTGTAATTGAAGTGCTTCTAATTCTGCACGGGACAAGGTTTCTTCTTTTGCCCAGATCATAATACTTCCTCCAATTATTCATATAGTTTGATTCATAGCTTCGAGTGTTAAGCTTTTTCGCCGGTTTTCTGATCTCATAGAATAAAATAATTTTAGTCATACATTAAAGCTTTAACACGTTAAACTAATATAATTATAGTTATTTTACCATAGATTGTCAATCGTCATGAAAAATATCAAATTTTTTCGAGCATGTCCTATTCAGAAATATAAAATTCTATAAATTTCTTTTATAAAAAATGTTTTTAAATAGGAAATAAAGCAAGCTATCAATCATATGATACAGTGTAAACATTTATTGGAGGAACTTACATGAGTGATTTGACAGCAACAAACTGCGGAGGTGGATGTGGATGTAACAACGACAGTGGTTGTAGCTTCATAATTTGGATAATCCTAATCCTTTGTTTATGTGGTGGTAACAACAACGGCTGTGGTAATGGTTTTGGCGGTATCTTTGGCGGCAACGATTGTAATGGAATCATTTGGATTATCTTAATCCTTTGTCTCTGCGGCGGCAATGGATTTGGCTGCTAACTGCTTAGTACATTCATAATGCATCTAGAAAAAAGCTGCTGCTAGAGCAGCTTTTTTTTTGTTACCTTTTTTTATGTTCTATACAGGCGTGGCCTAAGAGTTCTTTACGTTTTAAGCAATCATAATCATATTCATAGATTGTTGTATCATCTTCTTCTTTTTGATTGAACATGGTCAAAGGCCTTCTATTTCCATTTTTTTCTCCTTTATAATCTGCTTTACTATGATCTACTGATAAATTATGATTATTTACTTGGTCAGGATAAGTTATTTTCGCGAATGTCCTCATAATACTCCTTTTTTCACTAGACTATTTAATAATAGTATATGTCGGATTTACTGTTGTGACACAGTTTTTTCAATGTTTCTTCAATTTCTTGTCGAAACTCCAATAAAAATCAAGTGCTGAAGACTATATC
>JAEYWQ010000201.1 GCA_023428885.1 Bacillota bacterium | reverse complement strand
CTTCACAGTAATGTTTAACTTCTTGCCTCTGAAAACCTTCTCAATGGTGAAGCCTTTCCAAGTGCTTGGAATAGCAGGAGCAACAAGTAAACCATCAAAATCAGGTCTCATGCCACAGATACCTTCCACGCAACCTACCATTACGGTAGAAGCAGTACCAGTTAACCAATGTACATGGGAACGACCTTCGAATGGGCTATCCACTGTTTCTGTGAATTGTCCATGAACATATGGTTCAAGAACACGTACATCAGCGTTGTCGTTCTGAGTTGCTGGAGAACTTTCTGTAAAGTATTCAAAAGCACGGTTTCCGTGACCCATTAAAGCTTCTGCTAAGATAATCCAACCCTGTGGCTGTGAGAAGATACCACCATTTTCTTTTGTGGATTTGTTGAAAAGAATAGCTAAAGCACCATCAAAAGCATGATCTACATAAGAAGGAGCCATGACACGGGCACCAAACTTGGTATTTAATTCTCTATGAACAGATTCTAATGCTAACTCAGCCTGCTCTTTGCTTGCAAGACCAGAGATTACAGCCCAGGACTGTGGATTTAACCACATATTAGCTTCAGGATCTTTCTTGGAACCGATCACCTGACCGTCTTCCTTATAGCCACGGATGAAACGATCATCTTCCCAACAGTACTCTTGAATGATATCGCCTAATTCCTTTTGAGTAGTTTCGATATATGCAAGATATTCTTTGTCATTTTTCTCGATAGCGAAGTCTTTGATTACAGTCATAGCATAGTATAATTGTAATGCTACGAAGGAAGACTCACCTTTCTTACCAAGACGTAAACAGTCATTCCAGTCAGCATGTAAACCAGCTGGCATCTTATGAGCACCAAGACGTTCCATGGAGAACTGAATTGCTCTCTTTAAGTGATCGTATACAGTACCTTCATCTTTGTTAGCATAAGGAATTACTTCGTCAATAAATGCTTTGTTACCAGTCTCACCAATGTATTTTAATACGGTTGGGAACAACCATAAAGCATCATCTGCACGGTAAGCTGGGTGACCAGTAGCTTGTACATAAGAAGCGTCGTCTGGAGTATCTTCATGACCAGCATTGTGATCGAATTTAACCAGTGGAAGACCACCACCATTATCAACCTGAGCGGATAACATAAAACGAATCTTATCAGCAGCCATCTCTGGATTTAAGTGTATAATACCCTGGATATCCTGAACAGTATCACGGTAGCCATAACCATTTCTTAAGCCACAGTAGATAAAGGAAGCAGCACGAGACCAGATAAAGGTAATGAAACACTGGTATGCATTCCAGGTGTTCACCATGTTATTAAAATTATTATCTGGTGTTGTAACCTTAAAGTTCTCTAATTGAGCGTGCCAGTAAGTTTTTAATTCAGCAAGTTCTGCGTCAACCACTGCAGAATTACCATAATTTGCTAAAATTACATTAGCTTCTCTATCTCTCTTCTTACCTAATACATAGATGAACTCTTTGGTCTCACCTGGAGCTAAAGTAACAGCTGAATGAAGTGCTCCACAACCATTAGAGTTATAGTTTAAGGTATTATCACAGATACCATTCTCAACTGCGATAGGATTTCCATAAGAGCGGTAACGGCCGATAAAGGAAGTTTTATCTCCGTTGTAGGAAGTGATTGGCTGACCTACCATACCGAAGAATCGTTCATTTCCATTGGATCCGTCAACGTCTTTTCCACAATTTTCATTGATGGTCTGAAGAATCTTGTTTTCCTTGAAATATGTCTTGGTAATAAATAAAGTATATTGAAGATTTACTTGATCATTTTCATAATGATCTTCGTTTGTAAATTCGATAAAACCAAAGGTAGAAATCTTTCTTTCTTTGCTATCGTTATTCGTAACTTTCAAACGCCATACTTCATGTGTTTTGTTTAATGGAACATAGTAAAGTGCTTCACTATGAATGTTGCTGTAGTCAGTATCAAAGATCGTATATGCTGTACCATGACGACAAACATTTTTATAAGTACTTAAATCTTTACCAACTGGTTGCCAAGAAGCAGACCAATAATCTTTTGTGTTATCATCTCTTAAGTATAGGTAACGGCCTGGTTTGTCTTCTTGATTAAATACATAACGGGAAATTCTTCCGTTTGCACCGCTCTTGACAAAACTATATCCACCTGCATTATTTGAGATAATTGCACCATATTCCGGAGAACCTAAGTAGTTTGCCCAAGGTGCCGGAGTGTTTGGTTTGGTAATTACATATTCTCTGTTTCCTTCATCGAAGTAACCGTAGTTCATAACCCTAATCTCCTTTTATAATCATATTTACTTTTTACTACTAGCCCAATTATAGCATAGCAAAAATAGTGAAACAATGTTTAATCTCATCCATGATTCTTATGAAAGATAAGATACGACATTTTTGAGATGTAGTCAGAATTACTCATCACATTTTGTCAATTAGTGTCATATACGATATTAAATAGAGGAATCTAGCTTTTGATAATAACATAATGACTAGTATTATTCGGTATTTGTATATCTAATGCATATGGGGATGGGAGTGAACACGATATCAGGGGGTATCGTTAGATACCCCCCTGATATCGTATATACAAGGGGCTGTATCATAATGATACAGCCCTCAATAATTATTTCTGATTGTTTTCTGCTTCTGCCATCTTCATTGCACGAACCTTTAAGGATAAGCCAAATAGGTTGATAAATCCTTCCGCATCATGATGATCATATAAGTCACCGGTGGTAAAGGATGCAATGCTTTCATTATATAAGGAATATGGAGACGTAGTACCCTGCTTAATGATGTTACCTTTGTAAAGCTTTAACTTTACTTCACCAGTTACATATTGCTGAGTTACTTCAACAAATGCTTGTAATGCTTCACGAAGTGGTGTGAACCATTTTCCTTCATATACAACATCAGCAAATTTATTGCCAATTTCTTTTTTACAAGTTAAAGTTGCACGATCTAAAATTAATTCTTCTAATTGAGTATGCGCCTCCATTAAGATGGTTCCACCAGGAGTTTCATAAACACCGCGGGATTTCATCCCAACAACACGATTTTCAACGATATCAACGATACCAACTCCGTGCTTGCCACCAAGAGTATTTAATTCTGCAATAATATCAGAAGCTTTCATTTTCTTACCATTGAGAGCAACTGGGACACCTTTTTCAAAGGATAAGGAGATGCTTTCTCCTTCCTCTGGTGCTTTCTCAGGAGAAACACCAAGTACTAACAAGTGATCATAATCTGGTGCATTAGCTGGATCTTCTAATTCTAAGCCTTCATGGCTGATGTGCCATAGATTACGATCGCGGCTGTAGCTGTGACTAGCGTCGAATGGAAGATCAATTCCATGAGCCTTGCAGTATTCAATCTCATCTTCGCGGGACTGCATCTTCCAAGTTTCATTACATCTCCAAGGGGCGATGATTTTTAGATCAGGAGCTAATGCTTTGATACCTAACTCAAAACGTACCTGGTCATTTCCTTTACCAGTAGCACCATGACATATTGCAACGGCACCTTCCTTTCTAGCTACTTCCACCAATTTCTTAGCGATGACAGGACGAGCCATGGAAGTTCCTAATAAGTACTTATTCTCGTAGATAGCATTTGCTTTCACGCAAGGAATTACATATTCATCCACGAATTCATCGGTCAAATGTTCAATATATAATTTAGTAGCACCTGACAATTGAGCTCTTTCTTCTAAACCGTCTAACTCATTACCCTGGCCTACATCAATACAACAACAGATTACTTCATAATCATAATTTTCCTTTAACCAAGGGATAATAGCTGTGGTATCTAGACCACCCGAATATGCAAGGATAACTTTCTCTTTCATAATAATGCCTCCTAATGTTTGAATAAAAATTGATTGAATGTTATAAATATACATCAAATCTTTTGTATTTTCAATACTCTTTTTAATAAAATCTTAATGTAATCTAAAGAAAAGTAGGTTGTTCCATTATCCAGGGTGTGGTAAAATCTTAAAAAAGGGTGTAATATAACTGAGTTCAATATCGAAATAACTAGTGACATACGGGGAAAACTGTGGTATTCACCGAAAAGGGAGAAATGATATGAAAAACTTAATAAAGAAATATAGCCATGCATGGATACTATCGTATTTTATTATCTACTTGATTTGGTTTTTTTATTTAAACCAAAAGAGTGCGGATGCATTTCATGCGATTGAATCCTCTATTGATAGCCTGATTCCATTCAATGAATGGTTTATTATACCATATTATTTGTGGTTTCCATATGTACCACTTGCAGTTTCCTATTTCTTCTTTACATCGAGGGAAGAGTTCTATCGAATCTGTATGTTTTTATTTATTGGAATGACGATATGCTTGCTTGCATATACTATATATCCAACTGGAGTTTATTTTCGACCTGATTTAGATCGTTTACACAGAGACAATGTACTAATTGATTTGACACGTATTATATATACCATTGACCCAGGTACCAATGTATGTCCAAGTATTCATTGTTTTAATTCTATCGGAATTGCAATTGCTGTATTAAAATGCAGTAGATTGAATAAAAATAAAATAATAATTTTTACTGTCACCATTTTAAGTACCTTGATTTGTATGTCTACAGTATTAGTGAAACAACATTCCATTATTGATTTCTATTATGCAGTGGGCTTATCGGTGCTGATGTACTTCATTGCCTATGTACCGCAATATAATCGATTATTTTCTAAATGTCGTACTCTAGAAATGATGATTCCTGCAATAAAGAATAATTTAGTAGTAACCAAAGAATGAGAGGATTTATGTACCCAATTATATTAGCATCCAATTCACCAAGAAGAAAAGAAATATTAAGTCAGGTTGGTATACCATTTACTGTGATACCAAGTACGAAGGATGAGGATATGTCCAATTCCAGTCCAGTGGAATTGGTACAAGAATTATCAAAACAAAAAGCCAAAGATATTGCTAACCAACAGTCAGGACCAGTAATGGTAATCGGCTCGGATACCATTGTTGTTTGCGAGAATGAGATTCTAGGGAAACCTAAATCAGCTGAGGATGCATTTCGTATGATTTGGCTCTTGCAAAATAATTATAATGAAGTGTTCACAGGTGTCACTGTGATTGTAAAAGAAGTAGACGGAAGTATTCGAGAACATACCTTTTACGAAGCTGCAAGGGTATGGATTGCCAAGATGACAGAGCAAGAAGTCTGGGATTATATAGCTACTAAGGAACCGATGGATAAAGCGGGTGCATATGCTATTCAAGGGAAATTTGCCTGTTATGTGAAGCGCATCGAAGGGGATTTTTATACCATCGTTGGTTTGCCAATCGCTCACTTATATCAAGTAATTAAAGAAATGAATGAAATAGCATAGGATATAGGAAAGACAGACTCCACTTATTATCAAGTGGAGTTTTTTTTTACCTATTTATGCAAATCCTTGATAATATCTAGAAAATCTATTTTGAATTTTTATTAATTCTTACTTGCATATTTTTTAATTGAGATGTATAATTATGAAAAGTTTTAGTAATAGAGTGCATAAAACATGAAAATCATGAATAAAAATACCAGTACATATAAATTTTTATACACGATTGTGCTTCGGGTGATGGAAATACAAAACGCTATCAAGTTATGATGTACTTAAGTTGATCTTAATATAAAGAAAGGTGTGAGAAGATGGTAAAAGTAGGTATTATTGGTTCTACAGGTTATGCAGGACAAGAGCTTGTTCGATTATTGTTACAACATAAAGATGCACAGATTATTTGGTGTGGTTCCAAAAGTTATGTGGATAAGAAATATTATGAAGTATTTCGC
>JAEYWQ010000149.1 GCA_023428885.1 Bacillota bacterium | reverse complement strand
AAGCATTACCTTACACACCACGGAAATGTTACGATTCTTTGCCAAGGTAAGCTTAGAATTAAGAATGGCATCTACCATAAGATTACCACTTCGAACCAAATGATCTACTTTATTAAGATCCCTTTCTAATTCCTGCAGATAGTCCTTAACACAGTCATACTGTTGCAGGGAAAGATACGCCTTGATGGATTGGATATGATTATGGTAATCATGACGCCAGCCACGCATATTCAGATAGACCGACTTAACCTCCTCATAATGATGTAGTATAATCTGATTCTGAAATTCTGAGCTATTCTTTATAAAGTTCTCAGATAAGCCACGATACAAAGATTCTAATAGGAAGAGTAGAATTAGGCTAGCTCCTTGCATTAATATTACAAAACCACTCTGCCCCAGATAAAAGAACAGGGCAGCAAACAGTATCACTCCTGCATATAGGACAAGCTTTCTCCTCTTTTGCAGCCAAAGAATAAGAAGATACACCAGTGGAAAGAAAATAACAGGAAATAGTGATAGTTCTCTAGGTCTTCCTAAAAAGTGTATGAAAGACCATAAAACTAGGAATAAGCCAAGTTGTACAAGACAGTAAGATCTGACATGTTGGTAATCTTTCGTATAAAATAAGATGTAGAGATCCACCAAGCATAGTATAATAAGCCAGCCTACGACCTCAATTCCATAATAATTGCTTACCCCTAAGCTTATCGTCATAAGTATGAATAGTACTATTTTACTTGTGATTTCCTCTGTCAAGGGAAACATCCATACAGTGCACAATATAATTCCCAATAAAAAGAAAAGGCTCGTCACTAACATGATGTCATCTCCCCTCGAAAATGGCATTGGATAAAGGCTTCACTGATCTCCTTATGTTTTCCCTTAGGCATCAAAAGTTTATCTCCATTCATCAAAGTAATCTCTTTGGTGGTAATCCGTTCAACTCCATGAAGGTTGATAATATCACTACGGCTAATCTTTAGGAAATATGCCTCAGATAGTTCATGCTCCACTTCCTTCATGCTCTTTTTTATGCGATAATTCTGGTCTGAAGTCAATAACTTTACGTAATGACCATCACCCTCCACACGCAGGATATGACTCTTTTGTATTTTCAGTAACTCCTTATCCACACGTAGAATCAGGTATTCTTCTTGTTTTCTACATTCCTCAACTGCTCTGTTAAGGCAAGCAAACAACTTTTCATTCTCAAAGGGTTTTAGTAAATAATTGATTGCATTTACCTGAAAACCTTCGTAGATATAATCTGTCATTGCTGTTATAAATATGATAGATAAACCTGCATTCTTACTCCGAAGATACTTTGCAAGGGCGATGCCGTCCATCCCCTCCATCTGAATATCCAAAAGCACAATATCAATATCACAATGCAGATCATATTGAAATATAAGCTCTTCTGCACTGCTATATTCTAGAATATGAGCCGGGATCACTCGATCTAAAAAATATTGGCGAACGCTAGAGACAATTAGTTCTCTTTGAACCGCTTCGTCATCGCAAACAGCTATCTTCATGGGAGCCTCCTCAAAGAAAATTCAATAACTAATTCCAATTATAACATAAATAATTGACTTTTATCTATCATAAAGTTTCACTCTGCCCCATTGCCACCACATCAATCTTCACTGCCCATGGATCCCTCCTATGAAGAAGATAAATAAATGCTTACAAGTTCTTAACATTCCTCTGTTCGATCAGTCTATTAATCCTCTCTTCCTCTTGTTTTTGCATCTGATAAGTATAAAGAATAATAGATAAAAATGCTATAAGGAATATGATTGTAAAGAGGACTATACTCTCGATTCTAAAGCCGAACCAATTCAGAAAATATCCAGCAGCAAAAGCGACTGCATAGTCGATTAGTCCTTGTATCAGCCAATAATAAATCCATTTTTTAAACTCTACCTTACTAAGGAAATACGCTATTATGCTATTTAAAGCGATAATCCCCGCTAACTCTAAAACAAACCAAATATTTAAACCTGAGTCATTGTTCATAACTATATTCCAAATAGAAGAACATATAATGATAACTGTAAACGAAATGCATATATCTGGGAAATAATATTTACTAAAAATTTTCATCTACTCACTCCTTACGATTCTAATTTTTTCTTAATATTTTCAACATAATTACGAGAAATCATTAATTTTTCTCCATTCCGTAGTGTGGCTTCCATTCGGTGATTGAAAGAAGACTTAACGCATTGTAATACATTAATGTTCATAATGCAGTTTTTACTAATTCGAATAAAGGGTGTATGAAGTAGCATCTGTTCAATTGTTGCTAGCGTCTCTTTACATTCATACACCTTATTATTGCAGTATAAGAAGGTCTTTCCATCCACGGAATCCATATAGAATATTTCTTCTAGGGGTATCTTATAACTATGACCTTCTACAAATCCGTTCAAAGAGAAGGAATATTGTCTTATATATTCCACCAACTTCTTTAACCGTTCATCTAGCACAGAGCAATTGATAGTTATTTCCGTTTCCTTAATCTCGAGACTTTGATTTAATACTAGTTTCAAATACGTTCTCACCTCCATTTTTATTTTTTGTAAGCTTACATACAGATTATAGTAATAAAACTCCTAAGAATCAATAGAATTGGAACTAGTTGCCATTTATGAGGTATCAGATGCCCATAAAACTCAGGTCATTTATGATGGTATCAATATCTAATTATTATGTATTTACTGCTTAAGCGCATAACTAAAACACACAGTGTGCTTTCGCACACTGTGTTTCTACACGACCGAGTGTCACATCTTTTTTCGAAAATATTCCATACCAGATCTTGCGATCTTGGCGCTGAGTGCCTTCTCATCGTTTCTCTTACTCATTTCTATTCTTTAAGTAATCTTCTACCATCTTGTAATATTTATTGTCTGGCTCAGCATTCTCATAATAAAACTCCAATGATTGTACACGTGTCAAAACTCCATCAATTTCTACAACATCTGTATTTTCATATAAAAGCTCATCAGTATCTGCATCTGGAAAGTCTCCATAAAGCATACACCTTACTTTCATCCCAGAATACTTTGCATCATAGTACTTAAAGCCTGGATACGTTTCTGAAAACTCTCCCTTTTCACCAAAGAAGTCCAAGACTTTCTCTTCTTCCCCCCACTTAAAAGTGAAGCATATTTTATCAAGCTTAAATTCTAAGCCATGGGCAAAAATCATTGTCTTCCCGTCTACCTTAAAG
>JAEYWQ010000125.1 GCA_023428885.1 Bacillota bacterium | reverse complement strand
ATCCACATGGTATTTAAAATTGCAACCGTAATAGCGGTTGGCTTTAGCATAGGTAGCACCACTTTAAAAAACATCTGTAATGGGCTACAGCCATCAATCAATGCTGCTTCTTCTATGGTAATTGGTATCGACTTCACAAAGCCTACAAAGGTAAATACTGATAAACCGGATCCAAATCCAAGATAAATCACAATAATCCCTAGTGGATTAGATAGATTTAAGGAGTCAGCTATCTTTGTCATCGTAAACATTACCATCTGGAATGGAACTATCATAGAAAAAACAAATAGATAGTATAGTCCAGAAGTAAATTTTGATTTCACTCTCACCAGGTACCAGCCAGTCATAGCAGTGAAGATAAGAATGACAGCCACTGATGCTATTGTTATGAAAAAGGACCATCCAAACGCACGAAACAATCCTGTTTTTGCAACTCCATCGATATAGTTAGTTAAACCAACAAAGGTTTCAGAGGTTGGAAGCTTAAATGGCTCACCACTTATGAAAAACTTCCCTTTAAAAGAGTTTATGAATACAATGAAAATAGGCATTAGAAAAATGACGGAGAGAACAATCAAAAGAAATGTCAGTATTTTTTTCATTTAATGCTCCACCTCCTTGCGTCTTGTGATTAATAACTGAGTAAGTGCAATTACAGCTACCATAAGAAAGAACAATACTGCTTTTGCTTGCCCAACACCTTCCCAACCATTTCTGTTATAGAAGGTATTGCTAATATCTAAGGCGATCATTGCCGTCTCTCTGCCTGGTTTACCTGCAGTTAAGGCTAAGTTTTGATCATATAGCTTAAAGGAATTCGTTAAGGTTAAGAATAAACATATAGTGATTGAAGGCATAATTAATGGCAGGGTAATCTTGCGTAAGATCTGATGACCTTTCGCACCATCAATTCTCGCTGCTTCAATTAAATCTGTCGGAATATTCTGGATTCCTGCAATATATAGTATCATCATGTAACCAATCAATTGCCAATTCATTAGAATAACCATACCCCAAAATCCGAACTTTGCATCGTAGGTTATGTCATAACCAAAGTTAGCAAGCACACCATTAATAATCAACTGCCAAATATAACCAAGGACAATTCCTCCGATTAGGTTTGGCATAAAAAATACCGTGCGGAACATATTCGTTCCCCTTAATCCTCGTGTTAAAATCATTGCCAGGATAAAGGCTAATACATTGATTGTGATTACTGATACTATAGTAAATTTGGAGGTAAAGAAAAAGGCATTCACAAAATCCTGATTAGAAAAAGCCTTTATATAGTTTGAAAACCCAACCCATCTAGAATGCGATATTGTAGTAAATTTCGTAAAACTTGGATACAATCCCATGATAAAAGGTATTAAGAAGGCGATTGTAAAAGCTATCAGCGTTGGTAAAACAAAGATTGGGAAATACTTCTTCAATGTTCTATGCATTGATTCCCTCCTTTCTAGTTCTATAAATTTTAAGGGGTCTGAAACTCAGACCCCTTACATGAATCTTTACTCTGCAGTAGCTGCTTTCTCAGCTTTCCAATCTGCTATTACAGCAGCTTTCACTTCATCCCAAGTGATCTTGCCTTGAGCGTAGGAAAGTAAGGTTGCTCCAAAGTTATCTTTAAAGGTCTGGCTAGGGAATGCAGTAAAGTTCCAAGATACTGATGCCTTGCTAGTATCTGCCATATACTTAATAACTTCTTGTGCTAATGGATCTGTAGGCTTTTCATTTTCTTTAAAGGTTGAAAATGGTGCAATAAAGCCTAATTTGTTAGTAACATAATCTTTACCTTTTTCAGAATTAAATAACCATTCCACAAAAGCGATGGAAGCTTCCTGATCAGCCTTGGATACATCTTTGTTAATACAGAAGAAGTTCTCGGTACCAGTACATAAGCCTTGGCTCTCTTCTCCTGCTGCACCAGTATAGATAGGTAAGAATTTAACTTCTTCAGCTTTTACAACGTTACCTTCTACACCATTAATTTGACCCCAACCCCAGTTACCATTCTGAACCATAGCAACTTTACCTGTAGCAAATTCAGCCATAGAGTCATTTACACTCTTGCTACCTAATAAGTTCTTATCTGTAATTGAGTTATTAATGTAAAGGTCAAATACATTCTTATAATTATCAGAATATGCAAAATCGATTTCAGCAGCATCTGATACTTTCTTGTCTTTGAATTCATAATAAATTGGAAGATTTGCTAAGTGAGTCTGCCATCTCCAGTCTTCACCAGGTGCAAAGGATGTGGAAGCAAATACACCTTCAATACCTAATTGATCCTTCTTCGCTGTCATATCTTCTACAACAGCTTTCAAGGTTGCATAATTGTTGATTTCGTTAGCGGAGGAAATACTTACTGCCTTATCTGCTAATGCAAAGTATTTTTGCATGATAGCGTCATTATAGATAATACCGTATCCTTCTACAACATAAGGTATACCATATACTCCATCTCCTGAACTTACAGCAATACTCTTATCTAATAACCAGCTATAAAGTTTAGTATCTTTCAAATCCAAGCAGTATTCTTTCCAATTTTGATAACCAACTGGTCCATTAATCTGAAATAAGGTTGGAGCATCACTTTTTGATACTTCAGCTCTTAATGTTTGCTCATATGTACCAGCTGCAGCAGTCTTAACAACAACTTCTACTCCGGTTTCTTCTTTATATGTATTCGCAATTTCTTTCCATGTTTCATCTACTTCTGGTTTAAAATTAAGATAATAAACTTTACCAGCAGATTCTTTCTTACCGCATCCTGCAAACATTGCTGCCACCATTGTGGTGCACAATAATAAGCCTAACAACTTCTTCTTCATAAAACCTCTCCTTTACAAACATAAATAATGGTTCCACCTCGTCGACTAGGTAAGTATTTGGAAACGTTTTCGGCAACGTTATCGGTAACGTTTCCAATAACAAGATAATATTACCATATATTATGTAATAATGCAATAGGTTTTTGTAAATATTATCTTAATATTTCGACTTAGTTAAAGGAATTTTGTAGAATATGTATAGTTATACATAGATCATGCTATCTAGTTGCGCAGATTTCATATTAAGTCATCGTAAGCCCCTATATAAAATACTATGTTTGCATACCACACTCTCGCGATCCATAGTCATAAAAACACACTTTATCCCACCTGTCATCTGATCACTTTGCTTTCACGCAAAGTAAAATAACCTCCCTAAAAACTAGGAAGGTTATTATGAAATAATTTATTTATGGGAGGATAAATTAATTAGTTTTCTGAAAATAAAGGTGTAGATAAATAGCGTTCACCAGTATCAGGTAGGACAACAACAATTGTCTTGCCTTGATTTTCTGGTTTTGCAGCTAACTGAGTTGCTGCCCATAAAGCCGCACCAGATGAAATGCCAACTAAGACACCTTCTGATCTAGAAATTTCTCTTCCAGTATCAAAAGCATCTTCATTCTTAACTCGGATAATCTCATCATAAACTGCAGTATTAAGTACCTGAGGAACAAAACCTGCACCAATACCTTGGATCTTATGAGGACCAGCAGTTCCTTCAGATAGTACAGGAGATGCATCTGGTTCTACTGCTACTACTTTAATATTAGGGTTCTTGGACTTTAAGTATTCACCAGCTCCTGTAATTGTCCCACCAGTACCAACACCTGCAACAAGAATATCTACCTTACCTTCGGTATCTTCCCAGATCTCTGGACCAGTGGTTGCCTTATGAACGGCTGGATTAGCTGGGTTATCGAATTGCCCTGGAATAAAGGAGTTCGGAGTCTCTTGTGCTAATTCAACTGCTCTCGCAATTGCACCCTTCATTCCTTTTGCACCTTCAGTAAGTACTAGCTCTGCACCATATGCTTTTAGTAAGTTTCTTCGTTCAATACTCATCGTCTCAGGCATAGTAAGTATCAAACGATATCCTCTTGCTGCTGCGATGGATGCTAAACCGATACCAGTATTACCGCTGGTTGGTTCAATGATAATGGAATCTTTCGTTAATTTACCGCTTGCTTCAGCATCATCAATCATTGCTTTTGCAATTCTATCTTTTACACTTCCTGCTGGATTAAAGTATTCCAATTTTGCAAGTACTGTTGCACCAAGATTGTGTTTCTTCTCATAATTTGATAATTCAAGTAGTGGTGTTTTACCAACTAATTCTGTTAAACTTTTATATACCTTTGCCATAATACTTCCTCCGTTCAATCCTTTTAATTCATATATGATTAATATGTTATATAAATCATATCCCTTTTAAAACCAAAAGTCAATAGTAATTTTAAATTTATTTATTTTTTTCATTCATATTATTTTTAATGACTTATTTATATGATTTGAGTGTTGAAATTATCCTAAAAACATAATGAATCTTGTCATTTACTATCGATCTATTTTATCCTCATATATATATCTACCTATACTAATCATCGTCCCATTCTTAATGATTAACATATTCTTTATGATTAATCTATTCTTTATGATTGATCTATTCTTTATGATTGATCTATTCTTTATGTTTGATCAATCCTATATATATTATCGTCGTCTATTGACAATTTTTTGTGTATCTATTATGATTAATACATATTAAATAGGTATGCGATAGATACATTGTAATATTGAAAATAATACAATAGTATTCTAATAAGTAATGAAACTATGAAAGAAAGGCACGGTATCATATGAGAATATCAGCAAAAGGTAGATATGCACTTGCTGCTACTACCAGTATGGCTCAAAAATATAATAAGGACGAATATATAACGCTTATTAGTATCTCAGAAAAACTTGATATATCAAAGATTTACTTAGAACAAGTTTTTTCATTATTAAAGCGAGGTAACATTGTTACTTCAATCAAAGGTTCCCAAGGAGGTTATCAATTATCTAAAGCACCTCATCAGATCACTGCATATGATGTCTTATCGGCAGTGGAAACTTCTCTTTTTGAAACTACAGAAGAAACATTATCAAAAAATGTCCCAGAATTGGAATCTGCTCTAAGATCCACCATATACGATTCCTTGGACCACTCCATGAAACGAACCTTACAAGGAATTTCATTGTATGATCTTGTTTTAGAAACTGAAAAATATCGATCAGATCAAGGCCTAATGTTCTTTATTTAGTTTTTGTCTGAATCATTAGAAAGGACCAGCTGGCTAATGCCAGCAGGTCCTTTTGGTTATGTTATTATGACTAATTATATTTTATAATAAACTGTATTTAAAATAGTATGCATTTAAGTAAGACAATCCAGTTTACATATAGGTATTCTTTGGCTGTACCACCACTGGATGATAGCCCTGCTTTTCTAATGCATTAACGATTTGAGCTTTGTGTTCTTGACCAAACGCCTCCATTGTGATTTGCAATTCCACTGCGGTGTTACGGTTAATACTAACAAACTGATTATGATCCAAACGAATGACATTACCTTGTTCCTTCGCGATAATAGAAGCAACATTGACTAATTCACCAGGCTTATCTGGTAGTTGAACAGAAACAGTAAAGATTCTACCACGCGCAATCAAACCATGCTGTACAATGGAAGACATGGTAATCACATCCATATTACCACCACTTAAAATAGATACAATCTTCTTACCCTTCACATCCAATTGTTTCAAAGCGGCTACAGTTAATAAACCAGAATTTTCAACAATCATCTTATGATTTTCCACCATATCAAGAAAGCTTACAATTAACTCTTGATCATCCACTGTAATAATCTCATCTACATTTTTTTGTATGTATGGAAAGATGATATCTCCTGGAGTCTTCACAGCAGTACCATCTGCAATGGTATCAACATTTGTCAAGGTTACGACTTCACCAGCTTCCATGGAAGCCTTCATACAGGCAGCTCCACTTGGTTCTACACCAATTACTTTTATGTTTGGATTCAAAAACTTCGCAAGGGTTGATACACCTGCCAATAAGCCACCACCACCAATTGGGCAAAGGATAATATCTACGGTTGGAAGTTCCTTAATAATCTCCATTGCAATACTTCCCTGTCCAGTTGCAACTAGCTCATCGTTGAATGGATGAATGAAAGTATAGCCTTTTTCTTCGGCTAATTGTAAAGCATATTGGCAAGATTCATCATACACGTTACCATGTAAGATCACTTCTGCTCCGTAGCTCTTGGTACGATTGACCTTAATCAATGGTGTTGTAGTTGGCATAACAATGATGGATTTTGCTCCATATATCTTCGCAGCGTAAGCAACACCTTGGGCATGATTACCAGCAGAAGCTGTGATTAAGCCCTTATCTCGTTCTTCCTGAGATAAGGTACTAATCTTATAATAAGCTCCTCGAACCTTATATGCTCCAGTAAACTGCATATTCTCTGGTTTAAAAAACACCTTGTTTCCTGTCATCTCTGAAAAGTAGTTACTGTAAACCAATTTAGTTCGATTGGTTACTTTGATCACTGCTTCACTTGCCTCTTCAAATTTCTCTAATGTCATCATCATTTGCTCCAATCTGTCAGTTTTACTGACTACTCGTTAGAACCAACCTTATCTTTACCAAACAAAGCATCGATAAAATCATCAGGGTTGAATTTCTGTAAATCATCAATTTGTTCCCCTATTCCAATGTATTTCACTGGTATCTTAAGTTCAGATTGAATCGATATTGCAATACCACCCTTAGCAGTTCCATCTAATTTCGTTAATACGATACCGCTAATTTCTGCAACTTCATTAAACTGTTTGGCTTGAGATAATGCATTCTGACCAGTAGTACCATCTAAAACAACTAGAGTCTCTCGAAAGG
>JAEYWQ010000014.1 GCA_023428885.1 Bacillota bacterium | reverse complement strand
TCTCCTTCTACTGCCGTCAGAAGGTGTAATAATCATATCACTAACATATGAAGGAGTAAACGCTACTTGTGCGAAAGTAAACTCCACAAGATCAAAGAGGAGTGGAATTAAACTTTTCAATTTTCATTTTTCAAAAAAGCGAACATAAGTTTTGCATTTTACTTTTTGATATGATATAATGAGTGCAATGAAGAACGGAGGTTACAATATGGGCTATGGTAAGATAAGTACAAAACAGCATGAGATTCTCGAATATTTGAAGGCTCAGATTATTAGCAGAGGATATCCGCCTGCAGTGAGGGAAATCTGTGAAGCAGTTCATCTTAAGTCAACTTCTTCTGTTCATTCCCATCTAGAAACCCTAGAGAAAAACGGTTACATACGTAGAGATCCTTCCAAACCAAGAGCAATCGAGGTTGTAGATGACGAATTTAATCTCACACGAAGAGAACTTGTGAATGTGCCAATCATCGGTACAGTAACCGCTGGACAACCAATCCTTGCTGTTGAGAATATAGATGGTTATTTTCCTATTCCAACTGAATATATGCCAAACGAACAAACCTTTATGCTTAAAGTTAAAGGTGAAAGTATGGTGAATGCTGGTATCTTTGATGGTGATCAGATATTAGTAGAGAGACAAACACATGCTAACAATGGTGATTTTGTTGTGGCTTTAATTGATGATTCTGTTACTGTTAAGACTTTCTATAAGGAGAAGGGTCATTATCGTCTTCAACCGGAGAACGATTACATGGATCCAATCATTGTGGATCATGTTGAGATATTGGGAAAGGTAATAGGATTATTTCGACTTTTTAATCGTTAATTAACGGATTTTCTTTTAATCATAGGCAAATTTAACCCAAGAGAACAAAAGTGTGCTTCGCACACTCTCGCGATGTAGTTTAGCGTAAGAGCATACTTTTGTTCCGCGCGCGAAGCTGCGCATCATGCCCGAAGGGCTTTTTATTCAATAGGAAATACGATGCAATTTCCTATTGAATAAAAAGAGAGAACCATAAAGATTACATTGAAAGTAACATGTCAATCCAATCCTTATGGTTCTCTCTTTTTGTTTCGATTTCTTTTATCATTATAGATTTTCAACTGTAACTGATTTACCATCTCTCCATATTCTCTCTAGATCATAGAATAAACGATCTTCTTTTGAGAAGATATGAATAACCACATCGCCGTAATCCATTAATACCCAACCAGAATCACGAACACCTTCTACTCTTTTTGCTTCATAGCCAGCTTTGGAAAGCTCCTCGCATACCGCTCCTACCATAGCATCTACCTGTGAAGGATTCGTTCCATTCGCAATGATAAAGTAATCAGCAATAATAGAGATATTCCCAATTTCAATAATTTTAATATCTTCTGATTTTTTATCTTCCAGTGCTTTATAAGCGATACGAACCATTTCTGTTGATTTATTCATTATAACCTCCATCCGTATATTCACTCCCACCTATCAGATGTATGAATATACCAATCCTATATTGTGTAAAAAACTCATACTTGCTTTTCACACTAATCCTATATGCTGACCTAGAACAGCTTTTGGGCGTCAGCATAAAGTTGCAAAGTGAATTAAGATTCCTTCACTTATATAAAATCTTACATTATTATTCTAGTTTAACTTGACTATATTTTTATAATATTCCAGTGCTTCTTCTGATAGTACATCAATGGTACGGCTGGTACGTTTTAGGTACCTCATGGTATTTTCTAATGCATAACATACTGCTAAATCTAAGTTTTGAAATGCCGTCGAACGAATGATGTTTAACTCTGGAATGGTTTGTTGTCTTCTTCTTGGTTCTATATAATCAGCTAAGAAGATATTTTTTTCTAAAAAAGTCATTGATGGCTTACCAGTTGTATGATAAGAAATTGCTGATAATATTTCTTCATCCTCAATTCCATATCTAGAACGGGCATAGAAGGCTCCTAATTTTCCATGTAAGAGCATAGGATCCTTTCTCTCAGTATCTGTAATATCAATATGATTCTGTTCACAAACTTGAATAGCCTGCTCATGCTCCATATATCGTGCATTGTCATGAAGAAGACCTGCTAACATTGATTTTTTCGCATTCTCACCATAGCACATCGCAATGGCTGATGCCATATGAGCTACTCCTAAGGTATGCTCATAACGTGAAGCAGGTAACAGTTCCTTCATTTTGTATTGTATATCTTCTATTTTATTCTGATAATCCACACTATCCTTCAATTGCATCATATCGCCTTTTTTATTCGTTACTCTTTATATAGGTTTTGCTGTTCAATGTAGTTAAGCACATCACTAGGAACAAAATAACGAATTGTCTTCCCTTCTTGTATACGTTCTCGAATCATCTTTGATGAAATATCGATTTTTGGTATCTTTAGCAAATGTATATTTGCTTGGAAGGTATTCATTAGCTCTTCTATCTTAGCATTCACCAAGTCATCATCCTTATCTTCTCGATTTGATGCAAGGATTGTACATAGAGATAGAATAACTTCTGGCCGACTCCAACTTTCTAATTGAAATAAGGAATCAGCACCAATGATGAAATAATACGAAACGTCTAGATTCTTTTTTGTTAGCTCCATTAAAGTATCCGCAGTATAGGTATTCCCTTCTCGATTAAACTCCATTGTATCAATCGTAAAGTGAGGATTGTCTGCAATGGCAAGCTCAATCATTCTTTGTCGATATTCTTCTTCAATGACTTCACCTAAATCCTTATATGCAGGACGCTTCGAGGGCATAAATACAATTTCATCTAACCCAAATTGCTCATATGCTTGCTCGGCTAAGACCAAATGAGCAATATGAATCGGATTAAACGTACCACCCATAATACCGACTTTTTTCATAATGACACCTACCTTTAGTATTTGCCAAGATCAATTTTTTTCTTCTCTTTTGATTGACGGAATAAAACAATTTTCTTACCAATAACTTGAACTAATTCAGAGTGCGTACGCTCTGCTAATACTTGAGCGATTTCCTTTGGGTCATCTAAGCAATTCTTCAACACAGAGATTTTAATTAATTCTCTTGCTTCTAGTGCTTCATCAATACCAGTAGTTAATTCTGGTGTGATACTAGATTTACCAACGTTGAAAATCGGATCAAGTTTCATGGCAAGACTTTTTAAATACGCTCTTTGCTTGCTATTTATCATATAAATCCTTTCTCACCCCTTGCAATGCAGACCTCGCAATGTGAAATTCACATAACGATATCACATAACGTCTTTCATATAAGATTTCGCATTACAATGATTACTTATAATAGTCGAATTCTAGACCATACATACGAACCGTATCACCTTCTTGAATACCAAGTGATTCTAATTCGTCTAAGATACCATTATCTTTTAAGAAACGTTGGAAAAATTCAAATCCTTTTTCTGTATCGATATTAGTATACCCAAGCATACGTTCAATACGTGGCCCTTCAACAACATAAACATTCTCTTCTTCATTATATTCTACTGTATATGGATCTGTAGAATTAGCATAATCCTCTATGAAATACTCTTTTTCAAATACAATTGGTGTATTATCAATCTTTTTAAGCTCATTGTTAACATAATATAATAGCTCTTTTAGACCTTGTCCGCTAACTGCTGAGATTGGAAATACTTTTACACCTTCAGGTTCAAAAGCGTCTTTGATACTCTGTAATGCTTCATCCGCTTCTTCACCATATAAGACGTCCATCTTATTCGCAGCAATCACCTGAGGTTTCTTGATTAAGTCTTCATTATAAGAAGAGAGTTCATGATTAATCGTACGGATGTCCTCCACAGGATCTCTACCTTCTGTAGATGCTGCATCCACCAGATGGATGATGACTTTCGTTCTTTCAATGTGTCGTAAGAATTCGTGTCCAAGTCCAACGCCTTCACTTGCACCTTCGATTAAGCCAGGAATATCAGCAATTACAAAACCTTCTCCTGCATCTAAATCTACCACTCCAAGATTTGGATTTAAGGTTGTGAAATGATAATTTGCAATCTTTGGTTTTGCATTCGTTACACGTGATAAGAAAGTGGATTTACCAACATTAGGGAAACCTACCAACCCAACATCAGCAATTACTTTAAGTTCTAGGGTCACATTTAATTCCATTGCTTTTTGTCCAGGTTGAGCGTACTTAGGAACTTGCATAGTTGCAGTTGCATAATGCTGATTACCTTTTCCTCCACGACCACCACGCAATATAATCTCACGACGGTTACCATGAGACATATCAGTTATCACTTTTCCAGTCTCAGTATCTTTGATGATGGTACCTTCTGGAACCTTAATAATCAAGTCTTTTCCGTCTTTCCCAGTACAGTTACTTTGACCACCATTTTCACCATCTTCAGCAATATACTTACGTTTCAGACGGAAATCAACCAATGTATTTAAACCTTCATCTACTTCAAAGATGATATTACCACCTTTTCCGCCGTCTCCTCCATTCGGTCCACCAGCAGGAACAAATATTTCACGACGAAAGCTCACATGACCATCTCCACCTTTGCCGGAACGAATATAAATTTTAGCACTATCTGCAAACATACAAACTCCCATCTGTCTGCTTTGGCAGACAAAAAAACTATAACCTGCATCTTAAAAAGGGGACTGCCTCAAAATGATACTTGTCATAAAAAAGACTCATTTTGAAACAGCCCCTAAGTTAATCTTTAATACTATTTTGCTTCTACTGGGTAAACACTAGCTTGTTTCTTGTCTCTACCCTTTCTTTCGAACTTAAGAACACCGTCTACTAAAGCAAATAATGTATCATCACCACCACGTCCAACGTTAACGCCTG
>JAEYWQ010000424.1 GCA_023428885.1 Bacillota bacterium | reverse complement strand
TGCATACATTCAATTGCAATATGATTCTGCTCACTCTCATAGAAACCGCAATTTACAATGGTATATAGCATTCTTCTCTTACCATCCTCTTTGCGCTTTTGAGCTTCTTTTTCAATCGTTTCTAATACAGAAAGTAGATGAGACGGTATTCCGTCCACATAAAGCGGGAAAGTGCATACAAGCGTATCACAACTTAAAACCAAATCTACTTCTTCTTCAGTGATAGCAGGCTTGTGACACTCTACAGAAAGCAACTCCTGATCTTTTAACAAGCCTTCAAGATCCTTTAGGATGATTGCAGATGCACTCTCCTTAACCTTGGGACTAGCATTCATCAATGCAATCTTCATATGGAGTTCACCTCCTTTCCTACCATTGAAAGCTCCTCCTGTAAGCTAAGTTTCTGATTTCTCAAATCATGAGGAAGTGTTTCAACATTCGAAAAGAAATCTACAGTAAAGCTAGCCACATCAAGATTAATTCCATTTGCTTTAATAAGTTTACGAGCAGTTTCCTGCTCACTCCCAATCATATTGCCATAAAACCACACTCGAAAATCAATCTTGTTCTTATAACGTCTTCGATGATGCATCTCATGATTTCTCTTGGTGAAGAAAGGATGTATATAGGAAATACTCCGATCCAAAACATTCTTTACAAATGGGCTAAACCCACCATAAACACAACGACTGATGACTAGAAGTTCATCACACCTTGATATCTTATGTCCCATATCCCCATAATCATCACGGATAACGCAAGCTGCTGGAGTCTTTACCCAACAACCAAAGCAGCCGATGCAATGACGAATGGGAGCTTCTTTTGACACAACAATCTGATTCTCAGTAGCAAATCCTAACTCTTTAAATTCCTCTTCTGTAAGATCATGAATTATCAAACGCATACGGATTCCTCTTTCTTAACTTTTGATTGTAGCTTCCTACCATTGTTCCTATAACAGATCTTTCCAACACATAAGAGACTCTTAACAAAGCACAACTTATTCTCCTTGTTTCTTAATCAATTATTATTAACCTTAGATAGGATCAGCTTAGCTACTCCATTTTTTACAGCATATAAGTCAATATAATCATTACCAGGATAAGGTTCCACCAGGATACCATCTCCCAACATTCCACCCTCGAAGTTTTTCACTTTCTTTCCTGATTCTTGGTTGACTGAATAATATATGTTATAATCTGAACCGTATGTACTTACCGTTGCATAGTAGCAATATCCATCATAATAATTATAATAAATATAAAAATATGCTTGGTCAGCAATCATGATCGGCTTTCCATCCTCTTTGATACTATATAGTTCTTGCTCCTTGTTAAGATAGTAAATGATGGATAAGTCCAGATCAGCTTTAAAAATCGCAATACTATCTTCTACAATTTTCTTTTTGTTAATGTTCTTAGCTTGAAAGCCTGTAAATAAAAATAATTCATTATCCTGATATAGTAATAGGCTCTCCTGATTTTTTGCAACTTGCCACATACCACTACTCTCACATATATACTGTAATTGGTAATGATCATCTAAAAAATAGAGTCCATCCTCTGTTTGAACAATGTGATTGGTTAAAGTTGTTGTGCCGGTGTTATTCCAATCATAACTTGCATTCGGCGGCATTACAAGTTTATAGATAGCCCTATCTCCTATCTTTGTAATCTTTCCTTCTACGCTAATATAGCTTGTTCCACCATCAGAATAAATAACTTGGGAAAGATCACGATTAAAGATAATACCGCCGTTAGCTGTGGAAAACTCATTTCCTAGTTGAATCGTTTTTAAGTTCATAATTAGTTGAAATCCATTTTCCCCGTACACATACAGAAACTTTCCATGATTCGATATAGCAAAAGGTATTTGTCCAGAATCAAATTTCTTTGGTTCTTTTCCATCAATACTTACATATAGTTCTTTCTTTAATCCCCCTTCCGTTATCTTGACATATGCGATACTATCACCATCCGGTGATAAAACATAATTGTCATTGGATACATCTAGGGCCAAACGGATCGACGTATTCGTATTCACATGATAGAGATGTAACTCCCCAATATCCTTAGTTACATCTTTAATATATGCAACACTACTTCCATCCTGTGAAACTAACACTGATTCAACATTGTAATCCAGTAAAATTTGATCCTGATCATTGACAACATATAGTCTTTCATCAGAGCCAGTAGTGAATGCAACCAGCTCACGAGACAGGGAACTTGCTTGTATATATATTTGTTCTGATTCGATCGTTTGAACAGCTTTCCCATCGAATCTTAATAGAAGAATATTTTCATTGTCATCAACCTTAATGCTAAGCGGTTCAATACGTTTCGATGAGAAAGGAACATAGGATAATCCATGATTCTGATCAGATTGTCTCCTTACAAAAATTACTGCAAGGATTCCAAGTAATAGTGAAATAGCACCTATGATAAGATATACTCTTTTATGTGAATGCTTTTGGAACTGCTCTAAGTTAACTTCCTCATCCCTGACCTCCGGCATCCTAATACTCTCAGCTGTATCATCAAAGACGAAATCTATCTCATCAAAATAATAATTCTCCCCTATGTTTTTACCACAGTTTTTGCAGGTTTGCTCTTCCCCGAAACATTCCTGCCCACAATGAATGCATTTCATACCCCACCTCTAACCTTCCTTACAGAAGATGTTTAATTATTACATATCCCATTACTCAACGATTACTTTAATCAGATGATATCATTAGTCTGTTGTCTATAAACTAAAAGCTGCCTGATAGATTTCTATTAAATCTGCTTTCGTTGGAACCACTCTACTATTACTGATATTCTTAGCTTTGATTGCAATACTAGAGAAGGCTTCAATCTCATCCTGGGATATCTCTTCTTTCTCTCCTAATAAATCATCCAAAACCTTTCTCATTTCCCCTACTGCAGCAAGTTTCATAGCAGATAAGATACGTTTGATCAAGTCTGGATTAGATTTTTCTACAAAGCCAATGAACTCCGCCAATAGTAATCCATTAGCTCTTCCATGATCAATATCGCGAAAATAAGTAAGTGAATATCCCATAGAATGTACCGCAGTGGTTCCGGTATGTGCAATTACTATCCCAGCTAGAGTAGAAGCATACAAAAGTTCAGCTCTTTGATCAAGGCTTAAGCTTTCATTTTTCATACTACTTATATTTTTCATAATTGCTTGAATTGCCTCGACTGCCAAGGCATCGGTTAATGCAGTGGATCGAATCGATAACATTCCCTCAACCGCATGGGATAATGCATCAATTGCTGTATTAATTGTAATGGATGTCTTCAAATCCATCATATAAGATGGATCACAATAGGCTATGGTTGGGAATAACACGGGTGCCGCCATACTGGTTTTGGTCTGAACGCTATCGTTGGTTAAAATTGCATACTGGGTTACCTCAGATCCAGTGCCTGCTGTTGTTGGAATGTGCACCATTGGGAGTACCTTATCTTCATACTGACCAGAGAACAAATTCTCTCTTGATACTTCCTGTACCGCCAGCAAAGCGATCGCTTTTCCTGCATCCATTGGAGAACCCCCACCAATCGATACCACAAATTCTACCTCTTCTATCTTTGCAAGGTTTGCTCCTTCATAAACGCAGTCGATGGTTGGATTGCTCATTACTTTATCATAAATTACATAAGCAATCTCCATACTCTCCAATGCTTTGATTACGTCAGCTAATGAACCATTCTCCTTGGCAGAATTCTTTCCAGTTACAATAATTGCTTTACTACCAAGGCTCTTCATAAGTTCTTTTTGATTGATAACACAACCAACTCCCATAATTACCTTAGTTGGCATATAAAAATTAACGTTCATACTCGATGCCTGCCTTTCTATCTTTGATGCATCTAATATAGCTAAACTAAAACTAGATTTCTATGATCTAACTCTCTTATAAACAGTAAACTGAAAGTCCACTTCATTTTCTGTGTATACAGATGAGCTAGTCATTAATTCCCAATCTGCATCAGTATCCAGGTTAGGAAAGAAACGGTCAGCAGTAAAGTTATGATGAATTTTAGTTACGTAGCAGGTATCTACATATGGCAGAAGCTGTTCATATATGCTTTGACCACCGATAACAAACAGGTCTTCTGGATTATCAAATTCTGATACTTTATCTAATAACTCCTTCATGGAATGAACGATAATGCCATTTTCAATCTGAAACTCTTCATCTCTAGTCATAATAATATTGCTTCTATTTCTTAACGGCAATTGTTGAGGGAAGGTATATAATGTTTCTCTACCCAAGATCACAGTTTTACCCGTGGTCATTTCTCTAAAATATGCCAAATCTTTCTTTATAGGGAATAGCAATTGCTTGTTACAGCCAATCCCCCAATTTTCATCAACTGAAACAATGATATTCATAGTAAAAACCCTGCCTTTCTTCACAGCCAAATCACATGTAATGGTCAAAGACTATTACATGTCCATAGGAACACTTTTTAGACTGCTACTGGAATATTTTCGATTTTATCTCCTTTGATATATCCTTCAAACGTAAAGTCTTCCACTTTAAAATCATAGAAGTTCTTTACCTCAGGATTAATGATTAATTTAGGAGCAGGATATTGAGGACGGGCAATGAGTTCTTTGATCGTATCAATATGTCTGTCATAGATATGGCAATCTGTGATCTTATGAACGAATTCACCAACTTCTAAGCCTGAGGAAATCGCAACCATATGTTGTAAAATCGCATATTGGGCAACATTCATACCAAAAGCCGCTAGCATGTCCTGGGAACGTTGATTTAAGACCATATTAAGCTTTCCATTCTTAACATTCCACTCAGTACCATAAGCACATGGATATAGTCCCATTTCGTGTAAATCAGCATGATTAAATAGACTCGTAATCATTCTGCGGTTATGAGGACTTGTCTTTAAATCGAATAATAATCGATCTACCTGATCAAACATACCTTCCTTGTATTGGTGCTTTACTCCAAGCTGATAACCATATGCTTTTCCGATGGAGCCATTCTCATCAGCCCAGGAATCCCATATATGACCATCAAGATCTTTAATATTGTTGGACTTCTTCTGCCAAATCCAAAGAATTTCATTAATAGCTGTTTTGATTGCAACAGGTCTCAATGTGATCATTGGAAATTCTTTTTGTAAATCATATCGTTTTATGACGCAGAAAAGACCTTTTGCCATGGCAGGCGATCCATCCTCCCATTTCGCATAAACCATCTTCCCGTTTTCATCCAGACCTCTTTCACATGGATACAATTCCCCATGATCCAGAATATCAGTAACAATTTCCACAAAAGCTTTGTCAGCATATGACATAATACTTCCCTCCTACAGTTAGATGTCTTAATAAGGTATTCTAAAAAAAAATTCTCTTGATTCGGAGATTACCTTATTTCACACAATTTGTCAATCTTCATTATTACCTAGTTCCAATTTATCTACACTATAACCAATTTGTTTCAGATTAAAATAAAATGATACAGCTATACTATATCCTAAAGGTGGTGAGAAAAACATGAGTAAACAAAGCAATCAAAAATATCGTAAAAAACTTGAGAAAGAGGTCCTTACCAAAAACAACATGAGCACAGCAGATAGTTCTAAGTCATCCCATAAGGATAGCGGTGAATATGTTGCTGGTGATTTTAAGGCACCTTCCAATACCACAAGTAACAACAAAACAACATAAAAAAAGCACAAAGAACAAAGGTACTTCGCACACTCTAGAGGAGTTAAAGACACAAAAAGGCTGGCAGGAAGATTATGGATCATATCTCCTGCCAGCCTTTTACATACCAGTCTTGTCCTGTATTCTTATTCTTTTTCTTAATCTTATTTTTGCATTTACTTTTATTCTTACTCTTAATCTATCTTGAACTTCTCAATCTCTTGACGTAACTCAAAGGAAAGCTGCTCGAGTTTGTTTGCAAAAGAAGAAACTTCTTGGGCACTAGCTAAGGATTCATCCGAGCTTGCCGCTATTTCTTCTGAGCTTGCAGAAGTTTCTTGTGCAACTGAGGTTACGCTATCTACGCTACTAACAATCACGTCCTTTGATTTCATCGTACTTAGCACAGAATCAAAGGTCTTATCAATCAATGGACCAACGAGAGCTAAATTCTTTAACATATCATCAAAAGCTGAGATTGTTGATTGTACTGTCGTAGACTGACTCTTAATTAAGCTATTTACCGAATTTGTGTTGTCAAGAACATGGTTCATATCGCTGCGGATAGATTCTACTAAGCTCTGAATCTCTTCAGCGGCTGTATTTGACTGCTCTGCTAACTTTCGCACTTCCTCTGCAACAACTGCAAAGCCTCTACCTGCTTCACCTGCTCTAGCCGATTCAATCGCCGCATTTAAGGCAAGAAGGTTAGTTTGACTTGAGATTTCTTGAATTGCATTCGTTACATTTCCAATCTTAGAAACGCTGTTAATTAAGTTATGAATCTTATCTACCTGTATCTTGAAGGATTCATGGATGTCTTCAATGGAGTGGAGTAAGTGATCAATCTGCTCTTGTCCAACCACTACCTTGTCCTGAGTCATCGTAGAGTTGTCCTTAACACTATTAAGGTTACTGCTGATATTATCTAATTCTTTCTCTAAGGTATGAACATTGCTTGCTACTTCTAGTAATTCATGTGCCTGATTTTCAGCACCTTGGGATACCTCTTGGATTGCGCTTGTAACCTCACTACTCACTACCGCCATATGTCTCGCATTGGTACTTAGGCTGGTAGACATCTTACTAACTTCATCTGCACCCTCTTTAATCGACTTCATCGTGATTCTTAAACTCTGTTTCATTTGCTCAAAGGTTTGATGCAGGCTACCAATTTCATCCTTGCTCTTCAGCTCGCAATGATAAGTCAGATCACCTTCTTCAATCTTGTGTGCTGAAACCATGAGTTGTCTTAACGGTTTGATAATTCCTCTTGAAATCAGTAGGAGAAGAAGGAAGGAAATCACTAGAATGATAATGGAAACAATAGCAACCGCAATGATTGTATGGTTCGTAGCTGTATTCACACTTACCATAGACATTCCAATGGTAATTGCACCAAGCTTTGCTCCTCCTTGGATCAATGGAACACATACCTCATACACATTCGTATTTCCATCATAACGAGTTGTAGCACCATATTCATCACCATCGATTACAGCTGTTCTACTTCCTATATTATCAACAGAACTTCCGACTTTGCTACTGTCGCTATGTGCTATAACTTTCAGATCCGTGTCAATGATGCTGGCATATACGATTCCTTGATCATTGGCTAACCTTTCCATAACATATTGGGTATTAACCTCATCTTGCATGCTTTTAATGGTATCGGCTAGAATTCCCACCTGAACCGTTCCAACTCCCTGAATTCCAAAATACCCATAGAGATAATATTCTTCTGATATATCACTTTTTCTAATCTCTTCCATTGCAAAATCTTTGGTCCCATTCACTATAGACATGGCGACATGATTTTCTTCAAATACAAAGCTAACATTTGCTGGGATATTGGAATATTGTATTGCTCCTTTATTATTAATAAAATTAATCTCATCTAATTCAAACTTTTCTGCCAATTCCATCAAGTAATTGTTCGTTAAGCGATCCATATTATTTAGAATATAATTACCTGTGGATTTAATTGTATTTCCTATCATATTGTTAATAATTTGCAATGCTTTTTGGTTAATCTCTATCTGTGATTCTATCTGCCTAGCAAGTATTAACCCATCCGTCTTCATTTGATTCATTAAACTATTCTTACTAGTGATATTTGAAGTTACTGTGATTACAGTTGCTGTTAAAAACAGAATGAGCATAGGAATAATCTGAATCTTAAACTTTATAGATCTACTTCCTACTTTCCCCTCCTTAATGTAGCTTAGTCCCTCTTTGCTCTTTGAATTTTTAATCCTTGTTTTGCTCCTTTTTGGCTCTTTCTTTGGCTTGTTTCTTTTCCATTTTGTGTTCTGCATAGTTAGTCTCCTTCGTCTGAATAAAAAGACAATAACCCTCCTTTAGAATTATTGTCCTCTTTGACTACAATTTTATTATCCCAATAATATCAATAATTTGCATAAATATCAAGAAGATTTTGTCGTAAAATGTGTTAGCAAGATACCTTTTCAGGCTTAATTTTATGTCCTTGCACTCATAAGATTACTAGAACTATATCGTTTTAAGCCTCGATAGAACATGATGAATGCGAGGAAGCAAACGAAGAACATAAATCCTGTAGTAATTAACCAAAGTTTCATATCCCAATGAAATATCATCTGGATGGGAAGATAATTTACCAGTCCTACTGGTATAATGGTAAACATTAAGATACGAACCGCACCTTTAAAGATTCCATCTGGATAGGTGGATAGATGTATCATCGTATTGTTAATGTTACCTGATATAATGTCACCTCTTACAATATAGAATGATAAACTACCTCCAATCACAGATACAGCAGTAAGTATCATTGCACCGCTGATGCTATAGTAGGTAAATAGGAAGAAAATTTTTAAGTCAAAATGAAAGATGATTACAATCAGATATCCATATAACACATCTCCTATAGCAGATACACTGCTACCAGATGAGATAACTCCAAGAAGTACATTCTTTGGTTGAACCAAAAAGGAATCCAATTTACCATTCGTAATAAGATCTGGAATTTGATAAGCTCCTAAAAAGAAAATATGAGAGATCCCATAGGTACTAGCTGCCAAGGCCCAAAGCATTAAAACCTCTTTCATATGGTAGCCACCAATGTTTTCCTTTAATTGGAACAAGATAAACCATTGTATGATAAAGCTTGCATTATTAAATATCATAAAAATGATATTGGTAAGAAAAGATACTCGATTGGTCATGGCTCTCATAATATTATATTTTACTGACAGCAGTATCAGCTTAGCTTGATTTTTAGCCCCCATTAACATTGACTTTCTTCACCCCCTTCTGATATAGCAACGATAATAGAAATACGCTAGCTATCAGGTAGCATAATTGAACCACAAGCACCTGATAAAACTTTCCTAGACTAAAATCTATTATTAGTTTGGCTGGCCCATAAGTAATGACAAAGATCGGAGAAACCTTTATTATCTTCTGAAATGCCACAGGGAAAACTTCCACTGGAAAAAGGGTTCCAACCACCAGAATGAATTTATCATAGATCCAATGAAAGGGGATACAGTCCTCGATCCAAAAAGATATTAGGCTGATAATCATACGTAGTACAGAATTAATGAGCATCCCAAGAAGAAATACGATAACGATAAAGGGTAAGTTTAACACTGTAAATCCTGGTAGCTTTCCCACAAACAGCCCCCCTAACGTGATTCCAACGATAAGATATAAAAACATTTTTATAGTCATCTCCCCAAAATGCTTGGTTATCATAAAAATAAGGTAATTGTAAGGTTTATTCAATCCATATGCTATGGAACCACTCTTGATATCTTCACTAATTTGTCTGGTTAAAGTGCGATTACTATTACCAAACCACATGATTTCAGTGAATATCACATACCAGACCATCTGTGTCATGGAATAGCCTTCAATCAAGTTGCTAGAATCGGAATAGATATACTCCCATAAGTTTAAGAAAACATAAATTACCAGGAGAAAGGAAGTAAACCCAAGGATCAGATTCATCATATACTGCAGACTTTCCATGAAAGTCGTCTTATATATAAATATATATTTTCTCATATCATCTCTCCTTCTTTATAGATTTGTGTGATGATATTCTCCAAAGGAATGTTAGAAATATTGATATCTTGTAAGCTCTCCGTATCTAATCGTCGTAAAAGCTCATTCACGTTCGTTTGAGTGGTGTCAACCATAAGCTTTAAGTTAACTCCCTTACTCTTAAGCACCGTTACCCCTTCAATCTCAGGTAACTCTCCCTCTTCCTTGGTTTTAATCTCAATAATTTTTTTATTCAGATAATGATATTTTAGATGCTCCATCGTATCATCCATTACAATCTTACCGTGATTCACGATAATGATACGCTTGCATAGTTTTTCAATATCTCCTACGTCATGACTGGTTAAAAAAATCGTTGTATGTAATTCCTTGTTCATCTTCTTAATCAAGGCTCGAATACTCTCCTTCACCACAGGATCTAGACCTATGGTAGGCTCATCTAAGAATAAGACATCTGGCTTATGTATCAAGGAGACTACAATCTCACACCGTATTCTCTGCCCTAAAGATAGATTTCGAACAGGAGTATTAATATATTCCTCCAATTCAAATACTTCCTTTAGTTCTTGGATACGTTTCTCTACCTCATCCGCTTTTAAATCATATACTGCTCCAAAGAAACGAAAGTTATCATAGGGTGTTAAATGAGTCCATAACTGCTCTTTTTGACCGAATACCGTTCCTATGCGATAAGCAAGCTGCTTTCTCTTTTGATTTGGTGCAAGACCAATGACGCTGACCTCGCCAGAATCCGGATATAAGATACCAGTCAACATTTTAATCGTAGTACTCTTACCCGCACCATTCGGACCAATGAACGCTAATATTTCCCCCTTCTCAAC